>NZ_CFHWAF010000052.1:0-28965 GCF_984452065.1 Hoeflea sp.
GAACGTAACGGGTCAGGCGCTCCTGCATGATATTGAACGCGTGGATCGCGCTGCGCACCTCATGCGGCCCGGCCTCGGCAACATGGAGCCCTTCCGCGCCCCGGCCCAGTTGATCGGCCGCGGCGGCGAGATTGCTGAGCGGCTTTGTCAGCCGGCGTACCGTGAAGCCGACAATGATGATCACCGCCACCGCCATGATACCGATTGAAACAAACACACGCTCAAGCGAACTGCGTTGCATGTTGAGACTGGCGGCCATGTTCAGCCAGCGCCCGCTGTCCAGTTGAACCGACATGGCAACAACCAGGGGAACCCTCCGTGTCGCGCTCCTCTTCTCGGCCCTTTCAACACGCGGCTTTCCGCGATGGTAGCGCGGTACTTCGATATTCGGGCCAACCTGCGTGCGCACGTCCCGGTCCGCGCCGATCTCTTCGGCCAGCGCCCTGCGGATGCGCAGGTCCGTGCGGCTGTCACCGGTTTGCTCCAGCTCCGGGCGGTTTGATATCCAGTAATAGGAAAGCGGGCTGGATGCGGCCCGGCGAAGCTGTTCGTGCAGTTGCGGCGGTGTGTCGTCGAGCAGTTCGACGAGCGCTGCGGTCCGTGCAACCACCCGGCCGCCCGCCAGTTCGATCAGGGCAACGCGCCGCTCATCGGTAAACAGCCAGAGGGTAAAGATCTGCGATATCACGACCGCGACCAGGATCAGACCGATCAACTGTCCGCCGAGACTGCGCGGCCAAAGGGTGAGGCGCCGCCAGATCATGCGTCCGGGTCCCGCACGTCGGCGGTGAAGGTATATCCGCCGCCCCAGACTGTCTTGATCAGCTCCGGGTTCCTGGCGTCGCGCTCGATCTTGCGGCGCAACCGGCTGACCTGGTTGTCGATCGAGCGGTCGAACACATTGGGGGTGCGGCCGCTGGTCAGATCGAGGAGCTGATCGCGCGAAAGCACCACCTTCGGTCTTTTGAGGAAGGCGACCAGAAGCTGAAACTCGCCGGTCGACAGCGGCACGATGACCTCGTCGGGGCCAATGAGATGGCGCCGGGAGAGATCAAGAATCCAGTCCTCGAAGGCAAGCCGTTCACTTTCCACGGGATCGCGTTCTTTCGGCACCTGCGCGGTGCGGCGCAGCACCGCCTTGATGCGTGCCAGGAGTTCGCGCGGATTGAACGGCTTGGTAACATAGTCGTCGGCGCCGATCTCAAGCCCGACCACGCGGTCCGTATCCTCCGCCATCGCGGTGAGCAGAATCACGGGCGGGCCGCCCTTTTCCACGAGATGACGGCAGAACGACAGGCCGTCTTCACCCGGCATCATGATATCGAGCACCACCAGGTCAACCGATGCGGCGGTCAGCATTTTGCGCGCCTGCGCGGCACTGTCGGCGACGGACGCACGCAGTCCGTTCTTGACGAGATATCGCGCCAAGGTTTCGCGGATGTCGCGGTGGTCGTCGACGACCAGAATATGTGCGCTCGTGTCGTTCATGCGCATTCGATCCGGCGTTGAGGCAAAACAGCCCCGTCATATTCAAAGAGTTAGCGGTTTGATGGCCAATGGTGAAATGGAAAGTGTAACAAAGTGTATCAATCGCGTGCATTGCGACAGTTGGCGACAAAGTCGGGTGTTTGCCGACGTAGTTTTGCGACAAGCAGGACCTAGCTTCAGACTATCGCAACAAACCGAAAGGACAGGAACGATGAGCACGACCAAGAAAATCTTCGTTTCCCTCATGGCAACCTCTTTCCTCGGCGCGAGCCTCGTTCCGGCGCTCGCACAATCCTCGACACCCGGCAGCAAGCCCGTTGCAGAAAAGCGTATGGCCCATGCGGGCGCAGCCAAGCATGGCAAGCGTCAGCGTGGCGGCATGAAACGTGCCTTCGAGCGTTACGACGTCAACAAGGACGGCGTCATCACGCAGGAAGAAGTCGACACCGTTATCGTCGACCGCTTCAATTCGTTTTCGGGCGATGACAGCGCGATTTCGCTTGACGACTTCCGGGCCGCATGGATCGATCAGTCCCGCGACCGTATGGTCAGGGCCTTCCAGCGCATCGATCGTGACGGCAATGGCGCCGTTACCGCCGAGGAATACGACACGGCCTCGGAACGCATGTTCAGCCGCCTCGACCGTGACGGCAACGGAGAGCTGACCCGTCCGGCAAGGGGCGAGCAGGCAAAATCCGGCGGCAAAAAGGGCAAGATGGCCAAGCGTGCCGGTCCCCGTAAAGGCAAAGGCGCTGCCCGGCTGATGGAGCGTTTCGACACCGACAAGGACGGCAAGATCACCCGCGCCGAGTTCGACGCCGTTCGCGCCGAAGTCTTCGGCGGCGCCGATGCCAACGGCAATCAGGCCGTGTCGCTGGAAGAGTTCACGACAATCTGGCAGGGCATGAATGACAACCGGATCGTGGGCGGCTTCCAGCGCTACGATACCGACGGCGATCTGTCGATCACGCTCGAAGAGTACACCGCGGGCAATTCCGGGTTTGTCAAAAACCATGACCGCAACGGCGACGGCGTCGTGACCAAGGCGGACAGGAAAGGCGGCAAGCATCACGGCAAGCGCTCGGACCGCCAGATGAAGAAGAAGGGCAAGGACCGCGCGTCCATGCAGAAACCACTGAAGCCGGTTCAGCCCATTCAGCCTGACACCAAGGCGTAACGAAGCAGTCAGCCGATTGCTTCTGAAACAAGAGCAGCCCGGCCGCAAGACCGGGCTGTTTCGCTGCCTCAACCGGCGACCGTTTCAGGTCGGGCAGCGTCAGCAGATCAGACCGGCACCTTGGTCAGCACCGACTGATCGATCATGAAACGGTTGAATATCGGCAGGCTGGCGCCACCGATCGCGCGGGCTTCCGCGCCGACCTGCGCCTCGACAATCGCCGGCTCGCGGATTCCCTGCCTGTCCAGCTTGCGAAACTCTCTTTCAATTGTTTCCACCAGGCGCGCGCGCACGGATTTGGGAAAGCCCCCGTCGATCAGCACGGCTTCCATATCGATGACGGCGGCAATAGCGACAATGGCGATCGCAATGTTGCGGGACGTCTCGTCAATCCAATCCGACAATATGGCGCCGTAATCCGGCCATTCATCAGGATTGAGCCAAAGCGGGGACGGATCGAGGCCGGCGTCCTTCAACCGGTTTTCAAGGACGAAGATCGACGCCTGATTGAGCAATTGGCGCGGTTTGCCGCCAGGACCGGGCACCGGGATCGGTCCGAACGCTCCGGCATTGCCGCTGCGGCCCGTGTAAAGAGCATGATCGAGCACCAGGCCGCCGCCGATGAAGGATCCGACAAAGAAATACGCAAAGTCAGCGAATTCACGGCCTCGTCCGAACACCAGCTCGGCGCCGCAGGCGGCCGTGGCGTCGTTTTGAATGATCACGGGAAGATCGGTGATTTCGGCCATTGCATCGACAAAGTCGAAATCACGCCAGGCGTCCATCTGATCGCGCGGGGCACCGACCTGGTCAAGCCAGTTCCAAAGTTCGAAAGGCGATGCAATTCCGATACCGGCAATTCGGCCTCTCAATGTCTCATCGAGTTCGGCCTCAAGACGCTGCAGCCCCGCCTGGGCAAAGCGCATGATCTGCCCGGGCAAGGGATAAGCAAAGGTTTCGCGAAGCTGGCGACGCACGCCGCCCACAAAGTCCATCAGAACAAGGTCCGCGCTTCGGCGGCCGATCTTCAGGCCGACGGAAAACACCGCGTCCGGGTTAAGGGCCATCGGGATCGACGGTTGGCCGACGCGCCCGCGTACCGGTTCTCCGCGGATCAGCAGCGCGTCCTTCTCCAGCGCCCTCATGATGACCGAAACGGTTTGCGGAGACAGACCCGTGCGCCGCGCGATCTCCGCCTTTGCCAGCCTGCCGTGCCGTCGCACCAGAGACATGACAAGACGTTCATTGTGCGCACGCACGCGGGTCTGGTTGGAACCACCGCTTGGATCCTTGATCCGCGTTGCGGTGTCATCGGCCGTGTTGTGAGGCGACCTGGTCAATCTGATTTCCCCCGGCATCGGTCCGCGGCAGCCGGGATAAGAGTCATGCGGGCGCGCATTTTCTTCCCTGCAACCACACTCTGGCACAGAAAATAAATAAATCAAGTGGATTTACTTATTGACAAGATGTCCTGTTGGGTGTGTGATCGGTGTGTGGAGACGTTCGCTCGCAGCACCCATAGCGTGCAGATGCATCCGGACGTTTCCTGGAGGAACGGGCTTTTCGACGCGCGCAGGCAAGATCAGCCCGTGCCGGACGGCAGGGCGACATCCGTATTGCGGGTTTTGTCCGGACCGGACCGGCTTGCTGGCAACTGTGCCACTGCATTCGCAGCGACGCCGTCGCCACCCGTCATCAATTGGGAGGAAGATCGTGAAACAGACTTTAATCGCAGCAGGTCTTGGCGCACTTGCGCTCAGCATCGCAGGAACGGTGAGTGCGCAGGCCGAAACGATAGGCGCCTGCCTTATCACCAAGACGGACACCAACCCGTTTTTCGTGAAAATGAAGGAAGGCGCGACCGCAAAGGCGGAGGAACTCGGCATCGAGCTGAAATCCTATGCCGGGCGGATCGACGGCGATTCCGAAAGCCAGGTCGCCGCCATCGAGACCTGCATCGTTGACGGCGCCAAGGGGATCCTGATCACCGCATCGGACACGAAGGGCATTGTTCCGGCGGTGCAGCAGGCCCGTGACGCCGGACTTCTGGTGATCGCGCTCGACACGCCGCTGGAACCCATCGATTCGGCCGACGCGACCTTTGCCACCGACAATTTCCTCGCCGGTGAGCTGATCGGAAAATGGGCGGCCGCGTCCCTGGGCTACGACGCGAAAAACGCGAAGATCGCCATGCTGGATCTCGCGGTCAGCCAGCCTTCCGTCGGCGTATTGCGCGACCAGGGCTTCCTGCAGGGCTTCGGCATCGACCTGAAGGATCCGGGCAAATGGGGCGATGAAGACGACCCGCGCATTGTCGGCAATGAGGTGACCGCCGGCAATGAAGAAGGTGGCCGCACGGCCATGGAAAACCTTCTCCAGAAGGATCCCGGCATCAATGTCGTCTACACGATCAACGAGCCCGCCGCCGCCGGCGCCTATGAAGCGCTCAAGGCGGTCGGCCGCGAAAACGACGTCTTGATCGTTTCGGTCGACGGCGGATGCCCGGGCGTCCAGAACATCATCGACGGTGTGATCGGCGCGACGTCGCAGCAATATCCGCTGCTCATGGCATCGCTCGGCATCGAGGCCATTGCGGCCTGGGCCAAGGACGGAACCAAGCCGACCAATACCGAAGGCAAGGATTTCTTCGACACCGGTGTCGCGCTGGTCACCGACCAGCCGGTCGACGGCGTCGAGTCGATCGACACCAAGGAAGGCATGGACAAGTGCTGGGGCTGATAAAGCCTTGAACTTTGCCGGTCCGGGCGACTTGCCTGGACCGGAGCGGTTTACAAAACCGCGCACCTTCAGGACAATACCTAATGTGGCAATGTGCGGACGGCAGCCGGTTGGAGTTGCCGCCCCAAGCGCTCGCCGTGCAACCGGGGGAAACAAGTCATGCCCGACACGACGGAAAAGGCCGGACAGGATTTCGAGCAGGTTCTCGATCAGAGCGCGACGGAGGTTGCATCCTTCGAGCACCGGCAGCGCAATGTGCTCGAGCGGGTACAGCATACCCTGCATTCCAACCCCGCGGCGGTGCCTCTCATTGTGCTCGTCTTGTCCCTTGTCATCTTCGGGCTGATCCTCGGATCGAGGTTCTTCTCGCCGTTCGCGATGACGCTGATCCTGCAACAGGTCGCGATCGTCGGTTTCGTCGGCGCGGCACAGACGCTGGTGATCCTGACGGCGGGCATCGACCTTTCCGTCGGCGCGATCATGGTTCTGTCGTCCGTCGTCATGGGCCAGTTTACTTTCCGCTACGGCCTGCCGCCCGAAATCGCCATCCTGTGCGGCTTCGCGGTCGGCGCGGTCTGCGGTTTCATCAACGGGGCGCTCGTCGCCCTTGTCCGGCTGCCGCCATTCATCGTCACGCTCGGCATGTGGCAGATTATCCTTGCCTCCAATTTCCTCTACTCGGCCAACGAGACAATCCGGAGCCAGGACATTTCGCAGTCGGCGCCGCTGCTTCAGTTTTTCGGCAACAAGATTTCCATCGGCGGCGCTGTCCTGACCTTCGGCGTCATCGCCATGGTGCTTCTGGTTCTGGTACTCAATTACATTCTCAACCACACCGCCTGGGGGCGTCATGTCTACGCGGTCGGCGACGACCCGGACGCCGCGGAACTCGCAGGCGTGCGGGTCAAACGGACGCTGATATCCGTCTATGTCTGCGCCGGGCTGATCTGCGCCCTCGCCGGCTGGGTCCTCATCGGGCGCATCGGTTCCGTGTCGCCGACAGCGGGACAATTCGCCAACATTGAATCGATCACCGCGGTGGTGATCGGCGGCATATCCCTGTTTGGCGGGCGCGGCTCCATACTCGGCATGCTCTTCGGCGCGCTGATTGTCGGCGTCTTCTCGCTGGGCTTGCGGATGATCGGCACGGATCCGCAATGGACCTATCTCCTGATCGGCCTGCTCATCATCTCCGCCGTCGCCATCGATCAATGGATAAGGAAGATTTCGGCATGAACGAGCCCGTTCTTACAGCCCGCAATCTCGTCAAGCGGTATGGCCGCGTCGTGGCACTCGACCATGCGGATTTCGATCTTTACCCCGGTGAGATCCTTGCGGTGATCGGGGACAACGGAGCCGGCAAGTCGACCATGATCAAGGCCATCTCGGGCGCCGTCATCCCCGATGAGGGCGAGATATTGCTGGAGGGAAAACCGGTCCACTTCCATGATCCGGTGGACGCCCAACAGGCCGGGATCGAGACCGTGTATCAGAACCTGGCGCTGTCCCCTGCCCTGTCCATCGCGGACAACATGTTCCTCGGCCGGGAGTGGCGGAAACCGGGTCTTGCCGGCAAGCTCTTCCGCAAGCTTGACCGTCCGGCGATGGAGAAATTTGCCCGTGACAAACTCAGTGAACTCGGCCTCCTGACGATCCAGAATATCGGTCAGGCGGTCGAAACCCTGTCCGGGGGTCAGCGGCAAGGCGTGGCGGTGGCACGCGCCGCGGCATTCGGCTCGAAAGTCATCATCATGGACGAGCCCACCGCGGCACTTGGCGTGAAGGAATCGCGGCGGGTGCTGGATCTCATTCTCGACGTCAAGTCGCGCGGTCTTCCGATCGTGCTCATTTCACACGACATGCCGCATGTCTTCGAGGTTGCGGACAGGATCCATGTACACCGGCTCGGCCGGCGATTGTGCGTCATCGATCCGAAGGAGCACACCATGTCGGATGCCGTCGCCTATATGACAGGGGCGAAGGTTCCGGAAAATCTGGAAGCCGTATGAGTGCAATCGGGACGGCGGACCTGCCGGGCATCGTTGTCGGCAGGGCTCGAAAAGATGGCCGCACGATCGTGGCGATCGCCGGCCCGCCCGGGGTCGGCAAATCGACCCTGTCCGCGGATTTGCGCGATGGCCTGCTGCGCCTTGGCCAGTCGGCCTGCATCGTTCCCATGGACGGTTTTCACATGGACAATTCCGCGCTCGATCAATTGGGATTGCGCCAGCGCAAGGGCGCGCCGCAGACATTCAAAGCGGGCGCCTTTGTCGACTTCATCGCAGGGCTGCGGGATGCGGATCAGGACCTTTACGCACCCGATTTCGACAGGGAAAACGACTGCGTCCGACAGGACGCGATCCCGGTGCCGCGTGATTGCCGCTTCGTGCTCATCGAAGGCAATTATCTGCTGCTCGATGAAACGCCCTGGAACCGCCTTGCCGATGTCTTTGATATCACGATCTTCCTGACCGCACCGATGGAGGTGCTTCGCAAACGTCTGATTTCACGCTGGACCACCCACGGCTACGATACGCAAGCCGCGCGTCAGAAGGCTCTCGGAAACGACATTCCGAATGCCGGGAAGGTCCTCAATGGGTCCCGGCACGCCGACATCAGCCTCGATCTTTTCGATGAGCGGACGGCAGGCACCGGACACAGCGGTACATAACCGCACGCTTCGCCGGTTCACCTCAAGGTGGTGCCGATCCACAGCCCCGGCTGAGTAACGCGCGTTCCTGTTCCGTCTTTCCGGTTTCGCTGAAACAATTGATTTCAGACCACTTTTGCCCTGCGAAAAAAGTGTGGCCTGCAACGTTTTCCCGGTCTCTTCAAACGGTTTGCGCAAACGGTCTGACAGGCAGGGCAATAAGACCTTGACACCATCGGCATCTCGGCGCATGCTTTCAATGTAATCGATTACAAATGATAATTACGGAGAATGTAATCGATTACTTGTGTAACGGTCTTCACAGATCAAAGGGGCGCCTAGGGAGATCAGCGCCCATGGGAGGTTCATATGCATCGTATCAGGACAGCTCTTGCAGCAACCACAATTCTGGCCGGCGCCGGCGCCGCAGCCGCCACCGACCTGGAAGTCACCCATTGGTGGACATCCGGTGGCGAGGCAGCCGCCGTCAAGGTATTCGCCGACGCTTTCAACGCGACGGGCAACAACTGGGTTGACGGCGCGATCGCCGGTGGCGGGAACGCCAGACCCATTATCATCAGCCGCATCTCCGGCGGGGACCCGATGGGCGCGACCCAGCTCAATACGGGCCGTGACGCCGAGGACCTGGTAAAGGCCGGCCTGATGACCGACCTGACCGAACTTGCCGAGAAAGAACGTTGGGCTGACATCATCCGTCCGGCAAAACTGCTCGATGCCTGCCGTTATGACGGCAAGATCTACTGCGTTCCGGTCAATATCCACTCATTCCAGTGGATGTGGCTGAACCGGGGCGTTTTTGAAGACAACGGCCTTGCGGTTCCCACCAATTGGGACGAATTCGCCGCGGCCGCTCCGAAGCTGCGCGAGGCCGGCGTGATCCCGCTTGCCGTGGGCGGCGAGCCTTGGCAGATCAACGGAATGGCCGGCGTGTTCACCAGCGCGCTTGGCGGCGTCGATCTTTACCGCAAGGTCAATGCCGACAAGAGCCCGGAAGCAGCCGCGAGCCCTGAAATGACCAAGGTCTTCGAGGCCATCGCCGCAGCCCGCGATATGGCCGATGACGGCTACGTCGGACGCGCATGGAACGATGCCGCCAACATGGTCATCACCGGCAAGGCCGGCGCGCAGATCATGGGTGACTGGGCGCAGGGCGAGTTCAGCGTTGCCGGGCAGACCGCGGGCAAGGAGTATGACTGCCTTCCCGGCCTCGGCGTCTATCCGGTGCTCGATACCGGCGGCGATGCGTTCTACTTCCCGAAGCCGGCCGACGACAATCCGGACATCGTCAAGGCACAGCTTGAAATGGCGTCCCTGCTCGTTTCCAAGGACGTTCAGGTCGATTTCAACCTGAAAAAAGGCTCGCTGCCGGTGCGCGGCGACATCGATCTTGCAGCCGCCAATGACTGCATGAAGAAGGGTCTCGCCATTCTGGAGAACCCGGACAACATCCTGCCGTCGGGCGAGCAGACATGGTCCCCCGATACGCAAGGACAGTTTGAAGACCTCTGGGTGGAGTTCTTCAACGATCCGGGCATGTCTCCCGAGGAAGCCCAGGCGCGTTACGTCGAGATCGTCGAAAACGCCGACTGATACCGGCCCATCAGGATAAATCAAGTGGATTGGGAGCTGCCCGTTTTCACGGGCGGGCGGCTCCCCCTCCCGGAGCAAAGCCATGGCGAGCCAGGACAGACCCAATCCCTATTTCCGAAATCTGAATGCCAAGATCGCGGCCACGCCGATGATCCTGACGACACTTGTCGTGTTCGTGGGATGCTCCTTGTGGACGGTGATCTATTCGTTCTCGGCATCACGGGCCCTGCCCGTCAACGAGTTCGTCGGATTTGCCCAATATGAGCGGCTGTTCAATACGTCGCGTTGGATGACATCCGTCGAGAATATCGCGATTTACGGGATTGTCTCACTGGTCTTTTCTCTCGTCGTCGGCTTTGTTCTGGCCGCTTTCATGGATCAGAAGATCCGCTTCGAGAACACGTTCCGGACGATCTATCTCTATCCCTTTGCGCTTTCGTTCATCGTCACCGGCGTTGTCTGGCAATGGATCCTCAACCCGACGCTCGGCCTGCAGGAAGCGGTTCGAAATCTGGGCTGGGAAACCTTCACATTCGACCTGATCGCCCACCGCGACACGGTGATCTATGCGCTGCTGATCGCCGGCATATGGCAGGGCACCGGCTTTGTCATGGCGCTTATGCTCGCCGGACTGCGAGCCGTGGATGACGAGATATGGAAAGCCGCGCGCGTCGACGGCATACCGAAATGGAAGACTTACATCTTCGTCGTTATTCCGATGATGCGCGGCGTTTTCATCACCACGCTGGTGATCATCGCCTCGGGCATTGTGCGGCTCTACGACCTTGTCGTCGCCCTGACCAATGGCGGTCCCGGCATCGCGTCCGAAGTACCCGCAAAATACGTCTACGACTTCATGTTCGCGCGCGCCAATGTCGGCCAGGCACTGGCAGCGTCCACCGTCATGCTGACGACGGTCCTCATCATCCTGATCCCCTGGATCTATCTCGAATACGGCAAGAAGAAGGGGTGATCGGATGACCATGGAACCCATCGGGCCCCGCCCCCGCCGCGTCCTCGATCCCGTCCGCATCATGATCTACTGCGTGCTGGTCGTCGCCGCGCTCTACTACCTGCTGCCGCTCTACGTGATGATCATGACCTCGTTGAAGGGCATGCCGGAGATCCGTCTCGGCAATATCTTCGCCCCACCGGTCGAGGTCACCTTCGAGCCCTGGGTGAAGGCCTGGGATACGGCTTGCACCGGCCTCTACTGCGAGGGTCTCAAGGTCGGCTTCTGGAACTCGGTCCAGATTCTCATCCCCAGCGTCATCATCTCGATCGCCATCGCGTCGGTGAACGGATACGCATTGTCCTTCTGGCGCTTCCGCGGCGCCGAAGTGTTTTTCACGATCCTGATCTTCGGCTCGTTCATTCCCTACCAGGTGATGCTGTACCCGCTGGTGATCATTACCCGCGAGCTCGGCATCTTCGGATCGCTTGCCGGGGTGATCTTCATTCACACCATCTTCGGCATGCCGATCCTGACGCTATTGTTCCGCAACTACTTTGCCTCCCTGCCCCAGGAGCTGTTCAAGGCCGCTCGGGTCGACGGAGCCGGCTTCTGGGGCATTTTTCTGAAAGTGCTGGTGCCCATGTCACCACCGATTTTTGTCGTGGCGATCATTCTGCAGGTCACCGGCATCTGGAACGACTTCCTGTTCGGCGTGATCTTTGCCGGGACCCAGAACTTCCCGATGACCGTACAACTCAACAACATCGTCAACACCACGCAGGGCGTGAAGGAATACAATGTGAACATGGCCGCGACGATCCTGACGGGCGGCGTGCCGCTGCTCATCTACTTCCTCTCGGGCAAGTATTTTGTGCGCGGCATCGCGGCCGGCGCCGTGAAAGGTTAGATCAATGGCCGGATCCAAGAGCATCGAAATCCGTGACCTGTCGCTCAGCTTCGGCGAGCTGAAGGTTCTTGAAAATCTCGACCTCGATATTTTCGACGGCGAGTTCCTCGTCCTGCTCGGGGCGTCGGGGTGCGGCAAGTCGACCCTTTTGAACTGCATCGCCGGATTGCTCGACATCTCGGACGGGCAGATTTTCATCAAGGGCAACAATGTGACCTGGAAGGAACCGAAGGATCGCGGCATCGGCATGGTCTTCCAGTCCTATGCGCTCTATCCGCAGATGAGCGTTGAAGGAAACCTCTCATTCGGCCTGAAAAATGCCGGCGTGCCGAAGGCCGAAATCGCCGAGCGGGTTGCCCGGGCCGCCTCCGTCCTGCAGATCGAGCCGCTGCTGAAGCGCAAGCCGTCGCAGCTTTCCGGCGGCCAGCGTCAGCGCGTTGCGATCGGCCGCGCGCTGGTGCGCGAGGTCGACGTGTTCCTGTTCGATGAACCTTTGTCGAACCTCGATGCAAAACTGCGCGCCGAGCTTCGGGTCGAGATCAAGCGTCTGCACCAGAAGCTCTCCAACACGATGATCTATGTGACGCACGACCAGATCGAGGCGCTGACGCTGGCCGATCGCATTGCGATCATGCGCGGCGGCAAGGTCCAGCAGCTGGACACGCCGCACGCGATCTACAATCACCCGGTCAACAAATATGTTGCCGGCTTCATCGGATCGCCGGGCATGAACTTCATGCAGGGAACGCTCAACGGCGGCGACAAACCATTGTTCTCCACCGGCGGGATCAAGGTCGATCTGTCCCGTTACAAATTCGGCAATGGCGGCTCACCCGATGGCTCGCAGGCGTGGCTGGGCGTGCGTCCCGAACATGTTTCCACGGGCCGCGACGCAGCCGATAAGATCTTTTCGAGCGAGGTGAATGTGGAAGTCGTCGAACCCATGGGTTCCGACACGCTGGTGTGGACCACGCTGGCCGATCAGGAGTTCCGTTTCCGCATGGACGGACAAAAGAATGTCGAAGTCGGCGAGACCTTGCAGATCGGGTTCGATCCGGTCAGCGCATCCGTCTTCGACCTGCAAACCGAAAACAGATTGTAACCGCATTATTTTGATTGGACCTGTAATGGATTTGTCTTTTCAGCTTTACAGCGCACGCAACTTCACACCCTGGGACAAGGTGCTCGGCTATCTCTCGCAGCTGGGTTACAAGCAGTTGGAGGGTTTCTGCGCTGTCTATGAGGATGCTGCGGAGTTCCGCAACCTGATGGACCGGAACGGCCTGACGATGCCGTCCGGCCATTTCGGCATCGATGTCCTCGAGGATTCGTTCGACGCCATTATGGCGCGCGCCGAAGTGCTTGGCATTCAGTCCATCTTCTGTCCCTATCTCGATGAGAGCCAGCGCCCGACGGATGCCGCCGGTTATGCCGCGTTTGCCGGACGGCTGTCAGCGATCAACAAGAAGGTCCAGGCGACCGGACGGCGTTTTGGCTGGCACAATCACGACTTCGAGTTCCGCCCGTTGGCGGATGGCACGATCCCGCAGAAAGTGATCCTGGACGAGGCTCCGGACATCGACTGGGAAGCCGATATCGCGTGGATCCTTCGCGGCGGCGGCGAACCGCTTGAATGGATCGAGCAATACGGCTCCCGCATCACCGCCGTGCACGTCAAGGACATCGCCCCGGCCGGCCGGTGCGAGGACGAGGACGGCTGGGAGGATGTCGGCCACGGCATTGTCGCCTGGAAGAACATCCTGCGGGCGCTCGACCAGCATGCCAGCGTTTCCTACTTTATCATGGAACATGACAACCCGAACGATTTCGAGCGGTTTGCACGCCGTTCGTTTGAGGCCGTGAGCAAACTGGCGGAGGGAGCCCATGCCTGAACAACTTGGCGTCGGCATCATGGGATGCGGCAATATCTCGGCTGCCTACATGAAACTTGCACCGCTGTTCCGCGGCTTCGAGATCAGGGCTTGCGCGGATATCAGCGAAGAGGCCGCTCGGGCCCGGGCCGAGGAGTTCGGTCTGAGGGTCGAAACCGTCGAAGGGATGCTGGCGGCCGACGACATCGACATCATCGTCAATCTGACCATTCCGGCGGCGCATTTCGAGGTGTCCAGCGCGATCCTTGAGGCCGGCAAACACGTCTATTCGGAAAAACCGTTCGTGCTTTCGGTCTCGGAGGGCCGGTCCCTGGCCGAACTTGCCGCGTCAAAGGGTCTGCGGATCGGATCGGCGCCGGATACGTTCCTCGGCGGCTCGCACCAACTCGCGCGTCACCTGATCGATACCGGAGCGGTCGGCAGGATCACCGGCGGCACATGTTATGTGCTCAGCCACGGAATGGAGCACTGGCATCCGAACCCGGATTTCTTTTTCAAGCCCGGCGGCGGCCCGGTGCTCGATATCGGCCCCTATTACATCGCCAACCTTGTTCAGTTGATCGGGCCGGTCAAACGGGTGGCCGCGATCTCCGCCACGCCCTCCCCGGAACGGACGATCACATCGCAGCCACGCCATGGCGAAAAAATCGCCGTCGAAACGCCAACGACCTTCCACGCGATCCTGGAGTTTCATAACGGCACGACCGTGGGTCTCGGTGCCAGTTGGGATGTCTGGCGGCACGGCCATTCGCCGATGGAGCTTTACGGCGAGGAGGGCAGCCTCTTTGTGCCGGACCCGAACTTCTTCAGCGGCGAATTGAAAGTCACGCACAAGGACGCGTTCACCGACGAGAGGCCGGATTGGGATCACCCTTTCAGCAGGATCAATGACGGCTCTCCGGATGAGGGCGTTGCAAATTACCGGGCTTCCGGGCTTGCGGACATGGCGCTGGCCATTGCCGAGGGCCGTCCGCACCGCTGCTCGCTCGAACTGGCGCTTCACGTCGTTGAAGTCATGACCGCTATCCTGCAATCGGGCGAAGACGGAACATTCAAGACAATGGAAACGAACTGCGAGCGGCCGCAGGCGCTGCCGCCGGAAGAGGCGGCGGCCCTGATGGCCTGATCGTATGCGTTCAGTAACGGAGTAGACCATGGCAGCCAATATCAAGGGTCCCGGCCTGTTTCTGGCCCAGTTCGCCGATGACGAAGCGCCGTTCAACTCGCTTCCGGCCATCGCGCAATGGGCCGCATCCCTCGGCTATGAGGGCGTTCAGATCCCGACCTGGAACGAGCGGCTTTTCGATCTGGAAACGGCCGCGCAATCGCAGGCCTATTGCGAGGACATCAAGGGGCAGTGCGCCGAGGCCGGTGTCGAAATCACCGAATTGTCGACTCACCTTCAGGGTCAGCTGGTCGCCGTTCACCCGGCCTATGACGAACAGTTCGACGGCTTTGCCCCGCCAAACCTGCGCGGCAATCCGGCGGCCCGCCAGGAATGGGCCGTCGCTCAGCTCAAGCAGGCGGCGCGCGCTTCGCGCCACCTGGGGCTGGACGTATCGGTATCCTTTACCGGCGCCCTCGCCTTTCCCTATCTCTATCCCTGGCCTCAGCGTCCCGCGGGGCTGATCGAGGAAGCCTTTGACGAACTTGCGAGGCGCTGGCGGCCTATCCTGGACGTCTATGAGGAGAACGGCGTCAATGTCGGTTACGAAATCCATCCGGGAGAGGATGTCTTCGACGGTGCGACATTTGAGATGTTCCTGGAGCGGCTCCACGGGCACCCGCGTTGCACCATCAACTATGATCCATCGCATTTCGTTCTGCAGCAGCTCGATTATCTCGCCTTTATCGACATCTACCACGAGCGCATCTCGGCATTTCACGTCAAGGACGCCGAATTCAATCCGGACGGACGGCAGGGTGTTTATTCGGGCTATCAGGGATGGGGCGACCGGGCCGGCCGGTTCCGCTCGCTCGGAGACGGGCAAGTGAATTTCTCGGCAATCTTCTCCAAGATGGCGCAGTATGACTATGACAGTTGGGCGGTTCTGGAATGGGAATGCTGCCTGAAGCACCCGGTGCAGGGCGCGGCAGAAGGCGCCCCCTTCATTGCCGGCCACATCATCCGCGTGACGGAAAAGGCGTTCGACGATTTTGCGGGCGGCGCGGTCGACAAGAACCAGATCGGGCGAATGCTCGGACTTCAGAGGTAGATTATGGCGAAACGGGCAGCGGTGAAGACAAAATCAGGCCCCGTGCGCCTTGGCATGGTCGGCGGCGGCCAGGGCGCCTTCATCGGTGCGGTGCACCGGATCGCGGCGCGCCTCGACGGGCAATACGACCTTGTCGCAGGCGCCCTCTCCTCCGATGCGCAGCGCGCACTGGACTCAGGCGTCGAACTCGGGCTTGCTCCCGACCGCTGCTACCGTTCGTTCAAGGACATGGCCAGGATAGAGGCGGCGCGCGAAGACGGGATCGAAGCCGTTGCCATCGTCACGCCCAATCATCTCCATTACCCGGCCGCGAAAGCGTTTCTGGAGGCCGGCATTCACATTATCTGCGACAAGCCGCTGACCTCGTCGCTCGCAGATGCGAAAAAACTCGTCGCCGCGGCGCAAAAGTCCGATTCACTTTTCATTCTGACCCACAACTACACCGGATATCCGATGGTCCGCCAGGCGCGCGCGATGGTTGCCAAGGGACGTCTGGGCACCATCCGGCTGGTGCAGGCCGAATACGCCCAGGACTGGCTGACCGAAGCAGCGGAAGACAGCGGAAACAAGCAGGCGGAGTGGCGGACCGATCCGAAGCGATCGGGTACGGGCGGATGTGTGGGCGATATCGGCACACATGCCTGGAACCTTGCGACATTCGTCAGCGGTCTCGAAACCGAGAGCCTGGCGGCCGATCTCGACAGTTTTGTCGCCGGGCGGCAGGTCGATGACAACGTCAATGTCCTGCTTCGCTTCAAACCCTCGGCCAACGGGCCGCCGGCGAAAGGAATACTGTGGAGCAGCCAGGTGGCGCCCGGAAACGAGAACGGGCTGAGACTTCGGATTTACGGGGACCGCGGCGGGATCGAATGGAGCCAGGAGAACCCCAACCTTCTCTGGTTCACGCCCTATCGCAAACCGACACAGATGCTGACCCGGGGCGGTTCCGGCGCCGATGCGTCCGCCGCACGGGTCACGCGGGTGCCCGCGGGTCATCCGGAAGGCTATCTGGAAGGCTTCGCCAATATCTACAGCGAGGCGGCGGCGGCGATCCGCGCCCGGCGTGAAAAGAACGGCAGAATTCCGAAAGACGTTCTGTATCCGACGGTCCAGGACGGTCTTGACGGCATGCGGTTCATTGATGCCTGCGTGCGCTCTTCCGCCCGCAACGCCGCCTGGACCAAGCTCTAGCGAGATGAGGTTGTTCACATTGAGCCCTGATCGGCCGGAAAAACCGTATACGCCAGACTGAAAAAACTTCGGGCGGGTACCTTAAACCTCTCTTAAACATCGTGCGACATAGTTCACGATGGCAGCGCATATACAAACAGTTGTTTTATTGATCGATTCACACGTCCGCGCCCGCATGATGCATCTCAGCCAGCCTTGACAGGCATGTCGCATTCCGGGCCGTCGCGCGGCCATATTCGGGGAATATGGGGGCAGATCTCACGCAAATTGCCCTTGGCTGCCGTCGTCATGACGGTTCTTGCGGTCGCCGCCACGAGCATGGGCGGTCTCCATGTTGCCGGAAAGACCAATGTACAGGAAGTGGAAGGCAAGCTGACGGCCTTGGCGGGGCCCGACGACTGGACGGAATTCTGAGCGGTTTGCATATCTAGCGAAACACCACGAAGGACAGGACAAAACCGGCAGTCCGATACCCGCTTCGCGCACTTGCAGCGCAAGGCGCATATCTGCGTGAATATTTCCGGTTGATTAAGATTCATCGTCTATCATCAGCGCGTGTGACGGTCGCCGGGCGAACGACCGGTCTTGATTGCAACTCGCAGGTGTACGGTGGGTTCACGCTGCGGCTGTTCTGACAGAACGCGTACAGCCCTTGAACTCTGGCGGCCCGTCGCCCGTTTAAACGTGTTGCGTTGGTGTGGGCATGAGACGGCTGTTTGGAAACATACGAAAAGACCCGGAACACCGGATTCGCCTCGCCTATCGGCTTGTGCTCGTGGCAATGGGCGCGCTTCTCGCGACCTCGCATTTCGCCATCATCGTAGCAACGGAACGCAGCCAGCATTACGCCCTGTCCTTCAAGGATATCAGCAATGAGCGGATGCTGTCGCAGCGGATCGTTCTTCTCAGCCAGCATGCGCAGAATGAAGATGACCCGGCCAAGCGCGAGGAGACCCTGAAGCTCGTCAGGGCATCGCTCCTCGAACTTGAAGCCGTTCACACCGACCTTGTAAAGAAGGTCGCTGACGAGTCTGATGTAAACACCGCAGGCGAGCAGGTCAGCGAGGTGTTCTTTTCCTGGCCCTCGCAGCTCGACTATCAGATCCGGTCGCTGGTCACCAACACGAACCAGTTCCTGAACCACGCGATGACCTCGCCCGATATCGCTGCCATCTACATGGCGCCGATGGAAGACATCGCGACATCGAAGGTGCTTCCCGCGCTCGACGAAGTGAACGATATCTACCAGGAAAACACCAGGGACGCGGTCGAATTGTTCAAACAGATACAGCTGGCGTTGCTGTTTCTGTCGCTCGGGATGCTTGTTGTTGTCTGGCGGACCCTTTTCCGCCCGCTGGCCGCACAGATCGGCCAGCGCACCCGCGAACTGATTGTCGCGCGCGACGATATGCAATATGCGGCCAATCATGACGGCCTCACAGGCCTCGCCAACCGCAATTTCGCTCTTCAGCGTATCCAGCGCGTCACCGAGAGCGGCGAAGAAAAGGTAGCGGCTCTGGCGCTTCTGCTGCTTGATCTGGATGATTTCAAGAACATCAACGACAGCTACGGCCATCAAAGCGGAGACCGGCTTCTTTGCACTGTCGCCAACAGGCTGCGCTCGGCTCTGGGCAATGAAGGGCTGGCCTGCCGAATGGGCGGGGACGAGTTTCTGGTGATCGTCGAAGGTGCAGCCGCGCTCGACGGCTTGCCCGATATCGCCGAGCGAATTCTCAGGCGCATGAGCGCCAAGGTGCCGCTTGGCGGTGCCTCGACGCTTGTGCGTGCGAGCATCGGTATTGCATGTTTCCCGAAAGACAGTTCCGACACCGAACACCTGCTCACCGCCGCCGACCTCGCCCTCTATGCGGCGAAAAAGGCCGGCAAGGGAACCTATCAGTTCTTCAATGAGGAGATGCAGCACGAACTCGTCGAAGCAAAGAAACTCGAGCACGACATCGACGAGGCACTCGGCTCCCAGCAGTTCAGGCCGGTCTTCCAGCCTCAGGTGAACATCTCAACCGGCGCGATTGTCGGCGTCGAAGTTCTGGTCCGCTGGCATCATCCGACACGCGGTGTCCTTCTGCCGAGAGATTTCCTGGACGCGGCGGCCAATCTTGGGCGCATGCCGGAGATTACCCGCATAGTGCTCGACCAGGCTTTCGCCGCTGCCTCGAACTGGCAAAAAGCAGGCGTGAAATTCGGCCGCATAGCCATCAACTTCTCGCAGCATGACCTGATGTGGAACGGCTTTCTGAACAATCTCATCTCCATGGCCGAGGAACACGGTCTCGCACCCGCGCGCATTGCCGTCGAAGTCGTGGAGTCGGTTGCGATCAAGAACGACAGTGAACAGGCCGCGCGCACGCTCTATGACCTGCGCAAGAAGGGATTCCAGATCGAAATTGATGATTTCGGAACAGGGTTTGCTTCCCTTTCCCATCTCAACCGGAACCTCTTTGACCGCGTCAAGATCGACCGCCAGTTCGTTGCCGACATCGACACAAACGAGCGCCGCAGGATCATCGTCGATTCCATTATCCGGCTGGCGGGCGCACTCCATCTCAAGGTCGTTGCGGAGGGTCTGGAACGGCAGCAGGAGATCGATACGCTGAAGGAACTGGGTTGCAACGAATGCCAGGGCAACGCCATTGCCCCGCCAATGCCGGAACCTGTCGCGCGTGAATGGCTCATTACCCATGATCTCCAGGTATCGCCGGCCGCCGACCGGCCAGAGACATCCGGCAGCGCTTGACAGTTTGCAGTAAAGCCAACACCCTGAAGGCGCTCAAGACCCGTACCGCAGATGAAACTCAGCGCCGATCAGATCGAAAGACTTACCGAAATCAGACACGGGCTCCACGCGGCGCCGGAACTGTCCGGCGCGGAACGGCAAACGGCCGGGCACATTGCGCTGTGTCTTGAATCGCTCAGACCGGACAATATCGTGACCGGGCTCGGCGGATGCGGCGTTGCGGCTGTTTATGACAGCGGAAAGCCGGGCCGGTCGGTTCTGGTACGCTGCGAACTCGACGGCCTTCCGATCCAGGAAACGGGCAACGCCGCCTACCGGTCGCGCATTGACGGGCGCGGGCATCAATGCGGCCATGACGGCCATATGGCCATTGTTCTGGGTGTCGCCATGATGCTGCAGGACAACCCGCCGCGCAGCGGCCGTGTCGTGCTGCTGTTCCAGCCGGCCGAAGAAACCGGAAAGGGCGCCAGAGCCGTCATCGGCGACGAGAAATTCGCCCGGTTTCAGCCGGACTATGCGATGGCACTTCACAATCTGCCGGGTTTCGATTTGCACACCGTATTGCTCAAATCGGGAGCGGCTAATTGCGCATCGCGCGGCATGCGTATTGCGCTGACGGGACGCGCCGCCCATGCGGCGCAGCCGGAAAAGGGCATTTCGCCGGCCAAAGCGACGGCGCGGATCATCGAGCAACTGGATGGTCTCTCCAGCCCGGGTCCGATGGACGCCGACTTCCGCCTGGTGACCGTTGTCCATTGCCTCCTCGGGGAGAAGGCATTCGGCGTCGCACCGGCCGAAGCCGAAATACGGGCGACATTGCGGACCGTGACGGATGAGGCGATGGACGCGCTCGTTGCATCGGCCGAGGAGATCGCCGGCAGCCTTGCTTCAAATCACGGTCTCTCGCTGACAATCGGCTATGACGACGTTTTCAATGCCTGCGAAAACGACGCCGGGCTGATCGCGCAGTTGCGTGAAAGCGCCAGAACGCTGAATTTACCGATCAAGGAACTCGACGAACCGTTCCGGTTTTCAGAAGACTTCGGCGAATTCGGTGCGGCCGGCGCTTCGGCGATGTTCTTTCTGGGGGCCGGTGTCGACCGTCCGGCCCTGCATAATCCGGACTATGATTTTCCGGACGAGCTCATCCAGACCGGCGCCGTGATGTTTCACCACACCATCCGCCGTTTGCTGGGCGAAAACGACGGATAGAGCCGTTTGATCAAGCGTCTACCGTGCAGGCAAGAACACGGCTGATCTGCGTCAGCGGACGGCCTGACTGGCGCTGCCACGCGTTGAACGCGGCCTGCACCTTTTCCATGTCCCGTTTTGAGCTTGGCGCTTTGTCGACAACCCCTTCGCGGATCAGCGCCGCGGCCACATCGCGCGACAGGATGAAGCTGTCGATGCCCATGAATCTGAGAAAATACATGGCGCTGTTGCCGCCGAGACGCGCCGCGTCCTTCTTCTGCACGGCCAGCAGGTCGACATATCTGTCCGCCGGCCAATTGGCAAAAAAGGAGGTCGCTGAGCCATGCTCACGCGCCAGATCGGCAAGAAACCCATAAAGCCTCAGCGCCGCCCTTGCGATCGGCCGCGATTTCGTAGAGCGTTTCGAAGTTCCGCATCGTCAATCATCCGCTTCGTGTTTTGCCGGCCGGGCCAGGTGCCGTGCGGCTCAATCCTCGGCGGCCTCAATGGTGATTGTCACGCGCCCTGGATCGAAAGCCACGTAATCCGCAATCAGTCCGGCAAAGTCGAAGGGCTGCTCATAGGACCAGGCCAGTTCCTCGGACACCGCTTGCCCTGCGGCAATGACATCAAAATAGCTGGCCTGTCCCTTCAAGGGGCAATGTGTTGATTTTCCGGTCCTTTGCAGCGTCGCCGCAATGTCCGCCCTGGGGATATAGTATTGCGGCTGGTAGATTTTCCGGCCGACCTCCTGAAGACGAAGCGCCTTGTCCGATTCCGCGATTTTTGTGCCCCGGTGCATCACATGGATTTTCTGCTTCATGGCATCGACCTGCATGAAATGCTGCGGGCGATCCGGATTATGTATCGCATTCTCGATCATCGCGCGTCCTCACGTTCAAGCCGTCGGTTACCATGATCAAATGGCGCCGTGTCGTCAAATAATCGAGATCAAACCGGTCCGGTTTTAGTGTTTCCCCGCACCGGCGGTGCCGGACCATGACGGCATCAAAGATCTATCCGCTGAACCTCGCCGCCGGCTTCCGCCTTCTTTGCCACGGCTGAGGCCACCGCCAGATCCTGCAATCCGACATCCTGCCGTCCCGCCGGCCGTCGATCACATTGCCTATGGGGGTGATGTCATCCTGCCCCAAATGGCCGTGTTTGAAGGCGTGCTGAGTCTCTCCGATGCTGATGGACTGCGCGACCTCGTCGGCAAAGACGGCCTCAACGGCGGTCAGCCCGTCTTCCTCGGTCAGGATCGAGGCGACGCGATCCTCTGAAACGACGATCGTGACAAAGCCCCTAGAGACACATGCCGCGGGCCGTTACCGGCCACAATGTCTCGACCTTTCCGTTGCGCACGCCGACATACCAGTCGTGCACGTTGCAGGTCGGGTCACAGTGGCCCGGAACCAGCCAGAGCTTGTCGTTGAGTTTGAGAACATTGCCGGGATCGGCGATCACGCCGTGCTCGTCGGAGCATTTGATGTATTCGACATCGTCGCGGCCGAAAACCACAGGCAAGCCGCTGTCGACGCTCTGCGCCTTGAGCCCCGCATCGCAGATGGCCTTGTCGTGTTTTGTCTTCGACATGATGGAAGAGTAGATAAAGAGACTGTTCTCGAATTCATGAATGAACGCACCCTCCCGGTCCCTCACCCTCTGGTAGTCGGCATCCATGAAAATGTATGAGCCGCACTGCATCTCATTGTAGACGCCGCTCGCGCCCTCAAAATAGTAGGTCCCCGTTCCCGCGCCGCCGACTATGTCACAGTCGAGGCCCTCGGCTTTCAGCATTGAGACCGTATCCTCGACCATCTTGACCGCCTCGTCGATCCGGGCCTTGCGCTCATCGAAATCGTGAACGTGCTGGGCGGCGCCCTGATAGGCCTGAAGGCCGGAGAATTCGAGACCGGGGGCGGAGCGGATCGCCTTTGCAAGCTCAACGACAGGCGCGCCCCATTGCACACCGCAACGGCCCGCGCCGACATCGATTTCCACAAGGCATTCCAAAATCACGCCCTGGCCGGCAGCGGCTGTGGACAGGTCACCCACATTGCCGGGATCATCGACGCAAACGAGCAAACGGGCCTTGCGGGCAAGCGCCGCAAGGCGTTCGATCTTCCTCGGATCGACGACCTGATTGGATACCAGAACATCCTTCACGCCTCCGGCGACGAGCGCCTCGGCTTCGGCGACCTTCTGGCAGCAGACACCGCACGCGCCTCCCGCCTCGATCTGATAGAGGGCAATGTCCGCGGACTTGTGAGTCTTTGCATGCGCGCGATGGCGTATTCCCATCGTTTCAATCAGCTCGCGCATTTTCTTGACGTTACGCTCAAATGCATCGAGATCGACGATGAGAGCGGGCGTGCCGACATCTTCAACGTCCATTCCGACAACCGCCGGCACATTCAGGCCGACAACCGGGGCGGTGGTCATGGCATTCATCCTACTCTCCCTCCACTTCACTTAAACCCAGGCCTGCATCGAGGGCAATTTCACAAGATCGACTTCGATCACGATTTTCATGCGTTGCCACGCCAGATACATCGCCCTGGCAATTTGCTCTTCCGTCACCAGAAGGACATCGGCGACATAGTTTGAAACAAAGTGCCAGGTTCTTGGACGCATGGATATCTTCAGCCCGTCGGCAATCGTCTGCGGCGCGTCATCCTCGACAATCCGTCCCTCACGCAGGGAGCGGTGAACATCGTCCGCATTGGCGGGTTCGGGCCCGGCGGTGCGGCTGCCGGACAAGGTTCTGACGGAGTACGGCGTTCTGGTGCGCCGCGCTGCCGATAAGATCACCCGCGGCATTGGCGGAGCGATCCTGAAAGCCGATACCCGGACACGCTAGAAAGCATGTCCGGGCAGGAGATCGTCTTTACATGTTGGCCGCCTGAGCGGGCATGTCTTCGGCTTCCGTGAAGTCGTGCCCGCTTGTCATCGGATGCGGCTCGCCGCGGCTCTCGCCTGAGCCATCGATGACAAAGCGGCTTACCAGTTCGACCAGATGATCGCTTTCCTGCGACAACATCCGTGTGGCTGCCGTCGCCTCTTCGGCCATGGCGGCATTTTGCTGCGTGGCCTGATCAAGCTGGCCGATCGCCATATTGATCTCTTCGATGCTGACGTCCTGCTCCTTGGCGCCGGCGAATATCTCGCTGACCATTTTGTCGACCTCGCCGACTTCCCCGACGATGGCCTCCAGCGCCACGCCCGTCTGGCGGACAAGTTCGGCGCCCTGTTCGACGCTCGTTGCAGATTCGGATATCAGCGCCTTGATCTGGTTGGACTCTTCGGCGGAACGCTGAGCCAGCGCCCTCACCTCCGATGCCACGACCGCGAAGCCCTTGCCGGCATCGCCCGCCCGGGCCGCTTCGACCCCCGCATTGAGTGCCAGCAGGCTGGTCTGGAACGCGATTTCATCGATGACACCGATGATCTCGTTCATGCGGCTGGCGGATTCCTCGATGTCACGCATGGAGTTGACCGCCGAGTTGACGACGTCACTGCCTTCCTGCGCCTTGCCCTTTGCGGCCGCGACCATCTCGCTCGCCTTGGTGGCGGCGCCGACCGTGGACTTCATCGTCTCCTTGATCTGCGCGACAGCGGCCGCGGTCTCCTCAAGCGAGGCCGCCTGGCTCTCGGTCCGGCGGGACATTTCCTCCGAAGCTTCGGCAATGCCGCCTGAATTCGAGCGGATCTCATTGGCCGACTGGGCGACCGAGCCCAGCGCGTCCTGCAACTGCGTTGCCGCGGCGTTGAAGTCCTGTTTGGTCTTCTCGTATTCGGCGGCGACATCTGCGCCGATGTGAGCGGTCAGGTCGCCCTCGGCAAGGCGGCCGAGTGCACCGCTGACCTGGTTGACGGCATATTCAAGCTGGTCGAAAATCTGCTTCCGTTCCCGCTCTGCCTTCTGTCTTTCCGCTTCCGCCTCCTTTTCCAGCTGCAGCTTGTCGACGGCGGCCTGCTGGAAGACCTCAAGTGCGCGCGCCATCACGCCGATCTCGTCCTTGCGATCGGTGCCTTCCACCTGGAATTCGATTTCGCCGCCGGACAGGCGCTGCATGGAGTGCGTGACCGCACCGACCGGCCTGGTTATGGACCGGGAGACATAGCGCAGCAGGAATCCGCCGATCAGCAGGACGGCCGCCGATACGAACAGATCCAGGGCGAGGCTGCGCCAGCTTGCGGATGTCAATTCGCTCACCTCGTCGATCATGGATTGAGCGATTGTATTTTCCACATCCCTCATCAGGTTGATTTTGTCCGTGGTCGTCCGGAACCACTGTGCAGCGGTCACACCCTGAAGGTCACCGGTCTGAAGCGAGCCAACTGCGGTATCGCGCATGCGGGCCACGTCATTGGCTGCCGTACCGGACTCGACGTTGTTGTAAAGCGCTACCAAATCCGGCTTAGCCAGATCCGTGAAGTCACGAAAATAGTCTTCCTGTGCCTGAATAAAACGGATGAAATTGTTGTAAATCGCCAGTTCGAAACGGCCGACACCAAATCCAACGACCCCCATGGCGCGTTCACGGCCGGCATATTCCTTGCCGCGCAGGAAGGCCAGATAACTGATCATCGCTTTGCTGATCCGGTCATTGTGACTGGCGATCTCCAGTTCGTGGGCGATCTCCAGGAAGGCGTCAATCGTGCCGGTGTAGTATTGCGCCATTTGCGGCACGGTCATATCGAACCGGTCGATCCTGGCCCTCGTGGCACCCAGTTGCGAAACCCGACTGCGCGCCTCACCGACCGCTTCGCCCAAGGCTGGGGGAACGCCGTTGAAGTTGAACTTGTCCAGTTCGACATTGGCCTGTGCCAGCACCTTATCGGTGTCAATGCGCTGAGACGGCAGTTCGGTTGAAAAGGAGCTGCCCTGCGAGGAAATGAAGCCGGCAGACCGTCCGCGCTCTTTTTGCAGCTCATGCACAAGCGAACCGACAGAAGGCATAAGCGAAGCGAGCCTGCCGGAACTGCGCAATTCAAGCGCCGACTTCAAATCCATGTAAACCACTTCGGTCGCAAAGAACAAAAGGCCGAAGGCGGTAACCACCGTGCCGGCCAGAAGCCGAACCGATATGCTCAGGTTGTTGAATTTTTCTTTGAACATGACAATCCCCTGGCCCGCTTCGCGGCGCCGGTTCTTCGGTGAGCGCGATGCGGGTGTCGTGTTGCTGCCGGGCCGAAAAACCAGAAAAGCCGGTCCGCAGAGGCAACCGTTCCTTCGATCCCAATCGACATCTCGAACTCAAATCGAGACGGTGGGTATGCGTCATGCTGGGAACAATGTTCCCCCTCCGTAAAATAAAGTATTCAGCAGAGCTTTTGAGAAATGGTTAATGAAATCGTCTCCACTCAATACAATTTTACGTTTATATAATATTTTCCTCTATTTAAACGAGTGTTTACATCGAAAATACTCATTCAATGCAAATATTATTTTCTTACTCTTAATGAACTTTAGTAATGACTAAATGAAGCAATCGTTCTGTAATACTGGATACATGATCAGTGAATAAAACTACATTCCATCTACAATTATCAGAGTACAATCAGAATTGGCATGGCGAATTGCCTTGACCGGCGCATATTCTTCACTGTGAACGAAGGCGCGCGCCTTTTGCATGTCAGGGAACTCAACGACCACAATCCGCGTCGGCGACCACAGTTTACTTTCCACGACATCCATCTCGCCGCCCCTGGCCCGATAAACCCCACCATATTTCTCGGCGATCGGCCGGGCCTGCGCCTTGTATGTCTCGTATTCCTCGGCGTTGGTGATTTTCGTATCGACGATAACGTAAGCGCTCATGATCAGTCGGCCTTCCTTGTTGCGCCGCGCTCCATCGCCACGGCTTCCGGCGCCGACAAGTCGCACAGCTATTGAGGAGGAACAAGCGGCTTTGCCCGATGCTGTGAATTCTCCACCGGCTAAAGCCGGTGGCTTCGGATAATTGTCGGACGTCCAAAGTCCCCTACTGAATATGAATGTACACGGATCATGCATTTGATGCAGACCGCAACATTTGTGGTTTGCAGGCAGATCATCCGGGAATTAAGGGTACAGTCCTGCAATTAAAGACACAATCCGGAAATTAACGGCACAACCGCCGTCTGATTTTACTCAGTTTTTTGAAGCAGGCGTCCAGGAATTAAGGACACCGTGACAGCCGGTTCGGTCCAGAGCGCGCTCGACTATTGCGATCCCTGCCAGCAGAGCGAGTCGCATGTAAAGTGGCATGATCGGCTTTGCGGGCGTGGGCAGCTTCTCCTGTTGCGCGGCAACGACACTGTCGAGATCCGGGATGATGGCGCCCAGAACACGAAAGCGCCAGAGGTCGTGTTCGTGCGGTATAGGTCCTGGAATGCGCCGCATCAGCAGAAGCCGGGCAATATCGGTTGGCGATGTCCAGCTTCCGGTAGCACGTTTGGCTTCATCGTCGAGCAGCTTTTCACCGCGCAGCGCGGCACCGCGATACTGCCGGAAAGAAGAGGGGAGTTTGCGATCGGCGACGTCGCTGAGTTGGTTCCCGCACAGAGGGCATGTGATGCGCCAGCCCAGCAGTTGGCTTCGCCGTGGATGCTATAGGTTGCCGATGGTTTACGGGCGAATAATCATTCAATGGCAAGTTACGAAACGAATGTCTCAGCGGGCGCTGGTTCCTGCCGCTCAACGACGCCCTCTCGAAAATGAGGAGTTGGCGTGAGAGCCACAATAATATCCGCCCCGTAGCGGCATCGGCAACATGATTTGACCGAAGCGATCTCCGATAGAACCGGCCGGTTCAATGTGTCATCTGAGACAGCAGAAGAAGGTGCTTTGGATAGAATGTGGCATCAAGACGTCCCGGTTTTACGCCAACGATAGAGACATAATATGTCAGACTCGCCAATGAATACCTCGTCAACGAATGCACTGCCTTCTTCCCCACCGGCTGGGCAAGGGGTTTTTGATCGAACAGCCTCTGCTAGACAGCAGCGGTTTCATAAAGGTCAGTCTGGGCGACGGTCATCTGCTTCTGTTAATGGCAACACATCCGTGGCAAAAATTCCAGGGTTTTTCGAAAGAATTGCCAGCTGTTTCCCAAGCTGGAAGAAAGGTCCAACTGAAGCAGCTCTGAATAAATCCGCCGACAGGGCCGGGTCAGAGATTTTGAATGGTTTACGCGATAACAATTTCAAAAAGGTCCACCAAGGCCTTAAGCGGTTGCACAACGCAGGTAATAAATCTAGCAACTCAAATTACGTACCTGATAAAATTAATGAAATTACTGATAAGCTGCGCGGCAATGATGCAGCGGTAAAAAACTTGAGCACATTCGCCAAAATGGAAGACAACCAAAACCTGCTAGTAGGCCAGTATTCTGATCTTAACAAGTTCTTCCATCGAGTGCTTAAGGGATTGAAAAATATCGGACTGGTGCGAGAGAGGTACGTCAACGCAAGAACAGACCGCATTGACGCTCTAGACAAAAAAATCGAAACTTCGTTGCTGAAAATGCGAGTTGGTTTGCCCAACAACGATGCAGACGCAGGCCTCTCTTCCGCAATGTACCATTTGGGTATCCGCTATCGAGACGGTGTAAATGTGGGCGGTGTAGATGTTGTGGGCAAGGCCCCTGTAAAAGCGGCCCTCCTGTTACAGAAAGCCGCAGACCGCGGGGACGGACACCCTGAAGCAAAAACCGCGTGGGAGGAGATGGAGGAATTGTTTAGAGAACCAACCCCAGAGATACTGTGTGAGTTGGGTAAACACTATCGAGACGGTGTAGATGTGGGCAAGGACCGTGTAGTGGCGGCCCTCCTGTTCCAGATAGCCGAAGAGCGCGGGGACGGACACCCTGAAGCAAAAACCGCATTGCGTGAATTGATTAGAGAAGCAACTCCAGAGACTTTGTACAAGTTGGGTGTCGCCTATAGAGACGGTTTAGATGTGGGCAAGAACCTCGAAACAGCGGCCTCCCTGTTCCGGCAAGCCGCAGACCGCGGATCCCGGTTGGCGCTTTCCGCACTGTACAAGTTGGGTCAACGCTATCGAGACGGTAAGGGTGTGGACCAGAACCTCGAAAAAGCGGCCTCCCTGTTCCTGCAAGCCGCAAACCGCGGATCCTCTGACGCAATGTACCAATTGGGCTTATGCTATCGAGACGGTAGCGGTGTGGACAAGAAACCGCAAGA
>NZ_CFHWAF010000053.1:0-5925 GCF_984452065.1 Hoeflea sp.
CGCCTACGAGACGGCGGTCGATCTGTGCCGCGCAGGTGTATCCATCGAGGCGATTGTCGCCTGCCGCGACAATCCGGGCGAGGGGCTGCTTGCCAAAGCGGCCGATCTCGACATCGCGGTCATGACCGGCCATAGCGTGACGAATACGAGGGGTGCGCGGCGGATATCCTCGATGACCGTGGAGCGTAATGGCGGCGGCGGTGCGCGATCCATTGCCGTCGATGCGCTGATCATGTCGGCAGGCTGGACGCCGTCGGTCCACATGTTCTCCCAGTCTCGCGGGAAGGTCGCCTGGGATGCGGCCAGCGAGCGCTTCCTGCCCGGCGATTACGCGCAGGATTGCGCAAGCGTCGGCGCCTGCAACGGAACGGACGGCCTGCAGGACAGCATCGACGAGGCGGTCGATGCGGGTTTGCAGGCGGCAAAATCGGCGGGCGGAAAACGCTCGGCCAGGCCCAGGCTTAAAGCCGAGGGCGGCGGCGACTGGTCCGGTGGCATGGCGGGAAGCGCCGCGGGAGCCGGACCGGATACGAATGTTAAGGCGTTTGTGGATTTCCAGAACGACGTGACGGCGAAGGACATTCGCCTCGCCGTGCGCGAGGGCATGCATTCGATCGAGCATGTCAAGCGCTTCACAACCAACGGCATGGCCTCGGACCAGGGCAAGACATCGAATATTCACGGCCTTGCCATCGCGGCCGCAACGCTTGGAAAGGCGCTGCCCGAGGTGGGGCTGACGACATTCCGCGCGCCCTATACGCCGGTGACCTTCGGGACGATCGTCAATCACGGCAGGGGCAGGCTGTTCGATCCGACGCGGCGAACGCCGATGCATGGCTGGGAGGAGGCGCACGGCGCCGTCTTCGAGGATGTGGGGCAATGGAAGCGGGCCTGGTACTATCCGCGTGTCGGCGAGGACATGCATGCGGCGGTCAATCGCGAATGCCGGACGGTGCGTGAGAGCGCGGGCCTGTTTGACGCCTCGACACTCGGCAAGATCGAGGTTGTCGGTCCCGACGCCGCGAAATTCCTCGATCTGATGTACACCAATGGCTGGCAGAAGCTGAAACCCGGACGCTGCAAATACGGCATCATGCTGCGCGAGGACGGGTTCATCTATGATGACGGCGTCGTCGCACGGCTCGCCGAAGACCGCTTCCATGTGACGACGACGACCGGCGGCGCGCCGCGCGTTCTCAATCATATGGAGGATTATCTCCAGACCGAGTTCCCGGATCTCGATGTCTGGCTGACATCGACCAGTGAGCAATGGGCGGTGATCGCCGTGCAGGGGCCGAAGGCGCGTGAGATCATCGCGCCGCTGGTGGAGGGCATCGACCTTTCCAACGAGGCCATGCCGCATATGAGCGCCCGCGAAGGCAGGATCTGCGGTGTTCCGACACGGCTCTTCCGTGTCTCCTTTACCGGTGAGGCCGGTTACGAGGTCAATGTGCCCGCCGACTGCGGCCAATCGGTGTGGGAGGCGATCTGGGACCGGGCCGAACCGCTGGGCGCGTGCGCCTACGGAACCGAGACGATGCATGTTCTGCGCGCCGAAAAGGGCTTCATCATCGTCGGTCAGGACACGGACGGGACCGTGACGCCGCAGGATGCGGGGCTTTCCTGGGCGATCGCCAAATCCAAGGAGGATTTTGTCGGCATTCGCGGCCTGATGCGGCCCGATCTCACGGCGGACGGGCGCAAGCAACTGGTCGGCCTCAAAACCAAGGATCCCAGGACGGTGCTGGAAGAGGGCGCGCAGATCGTCGCCGATCCGAACGAGCCTGTTCCCATGACCATGCTGGGCCATGTCACCTCATCCTACTGGTCTGAAAATTGCGGCCATGCGATCGCCATGGCGCTGATCGCGGACGGCCGGGCGCGGATGGGCGAAACGCTTTACGTGCCGATGCCCGACCGGACCATCGAGGTGACGGTGAGCGCAACAGTGTTTTTCGACGAGAAGGGGGAGCGGGTCAATGGCTGACAGCAAGGCCGCACGGCCGCAACGGCCGCTGGAGGGACGAACGGCCGGCTCGCCTCTTGTGCGGATTGAGCCGGCGGGACCTGCAAGCCGGCTCGTGCTGCGTGCGCGGGCGGATGCCGTTACAGAACTGTCGAAGGCGCTGGGCGTCAAACTGCCGCAAAAGCCAAAAGAGTCCGCACAGTCGAAAGCCGCCAAGAGCAGGGGACGGCGCGCCCTTTGGATCGGTCCCGATGAATGGCTGGTGATCGATGCGGGCTCCGCCGATCTGGCGGCCGCCTGCGATGGCGTGAAGGGTCTTTTTTCCGCCGTTGACGTGTCGCAGCGCAACACGGCGATCATCGTTTCGGGACCGGCGGCCGAGGCAACGCTTAACGCCGGCTGTCCGCAGGACCTTTCGCTGACAGCATTCCCGGTGGGAACCTGCTCCCGGACTTTGTTCGGCAAGGCCGAGATCGTGCTGTTGCGGGAATCGGAAGAGCGTTTCCGGGTGGAATGCTGGCGATCTTTTTCGGCCTATGTCTTCGATTTCCTCGCCGATGCGGCACGGGCGCCGATGATCTAGCCGGCCGCCCGGTTCTGCTTTTCCGGGTGGTCTTCGGGGTCGAAGCGGATAATGGTCAGCCATTCCGCCGTGATCGCCGGTTTTTTCTCTTCCCTGATCTCAACGGCAACACCGTGGGTCAGCATGACCATATCGGAGCCGCGGTAGCGCGCTTCCTTGAGCACGAAACGGCCGCGCACATGCCATCCGCTGCGCACCGGCGTCAGAAACCTGATCTTGTTGAAGCCGTAATTGATGCCCATGCGCTGCTCTTTGACGCTGGGCATGCAGTCATAGTTCATCTTGGAAAGCAGCGATAGGGACAGGAAACCGTGGGCAATGGTTCCGCCGAAGGGGGTTTCGGCTTTCGCCCGCTCCGGATCGACATGGATGAACTGATGGTCATGGGTCGCATCGGCAAAAAGATCGATGGTCTTCTGATCGACCTCGATCCACTCGGAGACACCCAGCTCCTTGCCGAGCAGGCTGTCGAGGTCGGTGAGCGAGATAACTGGCGGCATGGCTTCCTAGAACTCAGAATTGCTTGGCCTCTGACATACAAAACGACTTTCCTCAATATACGTCAAAGATGCGCAGGAAAAAGGCGGCCGGCGATATTGTGGGCGGCGCGAAATCAGTTTTCGCGCCAGCGCTCGTTGCACGACAATTTAATGCCGGCACGCACGCCCATATAGAACAGCGTTGTTTCAAATAGGTCCAAAATTGGTTCAGTCTTGGTGCCAAACGCAATTTTGGAGGTTTCCATGCAAATCGGACAGGCAGTGGCCGGCGACCCGGCAAGCAACGCTGACTATGGTGCTCTGAGCCTTGAAGACCGCCTGACATTGCTGGCGGAGACGCATGACAACGCGGTCTTCACGACAAGCCTTGGCATCGAGGATCAGGTGCTGGCGCACGCGCTTTCAAGGGCGGCGCCCGAGGTGCAGATCGTGACTTTGGAGACGGGACGGCTCTTTGAGGAGACGGTCGCACTGATCGACCGGACCGAAGCGAAGCTCGGGATTTCGATCGAGCGCTACCGGCCCGACCAACAAAAGCTTGCGGACTATGTGGCGCGGTTTGGCCTCAACGGGTTTTACGACAGTGTCGAGGCGCGTCATGCCTGCTGCAACGTGCGCAAGCTGGAGCCGCTGGAAAGGGCGCTCGCCGGCGCTGACCTTTGGATCACCGGGTTGCGTCGTGGCCAGTCCGCCAACCGGGCCGGTGTTCCCTTCGCTGAATACGATGCCGAGCGCGGGCTGTTGAAGGCCAATCCGCTCGCCGATTGGGACATCGAGGCCGTCCATGCCTATGCCGACGAGCATGGTGTGCCGCTCAATCCGCTGCATGCGCGCGGGTTCCCGTCGATCGGCTGCGAACCGTGCACACGCGCCGTCAAACCGGGCGAGGACGAGCGCGCCGGCCGCTGGTGGTGGGAAAACGATGCCAGGCGCGAATGCGGTCTGCATGTCGCGGGACAGGAAACATCGCCGCAAGCGGCCGAGTAGAACGGAACCGGATATGTCCGAGACAAAACCTCCCCTCGATCCCAATCTGAAGGCGCTTGAGAGCGAAGCCATCCACATCTTCCGGGAGGTGGCGGCGGAGTTCGAGCGGCCGGTCATGCTCTATTCGGTGGGCAAGGATTCGTCGGTGCTTCTGCATCTCGCCCGCAAGGCCTTTTACCCCGGGAAAATCCCGTTTCCCCTGCTGCATGTGAACACGGGGTGGAAGTTCTCGGAAATGATCGCCTTTCGCGACGAGGTGGCGCGGCAATTCGATCTGGAGCTGATTTCGCACACCAATCCGCGCGGTCAGCTTGAGAACATCACGCCCTTCACGCACGGATCCTCCGCCTACACCAACGTCATGAAGACCGAGGCGCTGCGCCAGGCGCTCGATGCGGGCCGCTATGATGCGGCCTTCGGCGGCGCGCGGCGCGATGAGGAGGCCTCGCGGGCCAAGGAGAGAATCTATTCCTTCCGCACGCCCGACCACCGCTGGGACCCGCGCAATCAGCGCCCGGAGCTCTGGTCGATCTATAACGGCATGATCCGCAAGGGTGAGAGCGTGCGCGCCTTTCCGCTCTCCAACTGGACCGAGGTCGATATCTGGCGCTACATACAGGCGGAAAACATCCCGATCGTGCCGCTCTATTTCGCCGCCGAACGACCCGTCGTCGAACGTGACGGCATGCTGATCATGGCGCAGGATGCGCGTCTGGAACTGCTGCCGGGCGAAGTCAGGCGCAAGGAGATGATCCGGTTCCGCACGCTGGGATGTTTCCCGCTGACCGGCGCGATCCGATCAACGGCGACGACACTCGACGACATTATCGGTGAACTTGAGACGGCGACGGTTTCGGAGCGTCAGGGCCGGGCGATCGACCGCGACGAGGCCGGTTCCATGGAGAAGAAAAAACGCGAGGGTTACTTCTGATGACCGCCAATGCTGAAATCGCCACCCGTGCCGGTGCCGAAATCGAACCGGCCGGACGCAATGCAAGACCGCTGCGGCTGATTACCTGCGGCAGCGTCGATGACGGGAAGTCGACCCTTATCGGCCGCCTTTTGTGGGATACGAAGGCGGTCAAGGACGACCAGGCGGATGCGCTCGAACGCGACAGGCGCGGCGGGCAGAACGAACTTGGCCTGCCCGATTTCGCATTGCTGCTCGACGGTCTTCAGGCCGAGCGAGAGCAGGGCATCACCATCGACGTCGCCTACCGTTATTTCTCGACCGATAACCGGTCGTTCATCGTCGCAGATACGCCCGGTCACGAGCAATATACGCGCAACATGGCGACCGGTGCCTCGACCGCCGATCTGGCCGTGCTCCTGGTCGACGCGAGGGCCGGCCTTCTCGAGCAGACCCGGCGCCATGCGACAATCGCGATGCTGATGGGCATTCGCCAGTTCGTGCTTGCCGTCAACAAGATCGATCTCGTGGATTATGATGAGATCCGGTTCGACCGGATTGCGGCTGAGTTCCGTCAGTTCGCGCTGTCGCTCGGGGTGACCGATGTCACCGCCATTCCGATGTCCGCGCTCCTTGGTGAGAACGTCGTTCATGGCGGCGGCGAATCGATGCCCTGGTATGGTGGTCCGACGCTCGTCCGCGTTCTGGAAATGGCAACGCAAAGGAGCGCGCAGACGGTCGGGTTCCGGCTGCCGGTCCAGCGTGTCAGCCGCCCGAATGAAGGCTTTCGCGGCTATCAGGGCACGGTTGCCGGCGGTTCGGTCAAGCCCGGCGACAGCGTGGTTGTCCTTCCGGCCGGCACGGTGGCCAATGTCAAACAGATCGTCACCTTCGACCTCGTGCGCAATGCGGCCGTGGCCGGCGATGCCATCACGCTGGTTCTCGACCGGCCGGTCGATGTGGCGCGCGGCGACATGAT
>NZ_CFHWAF010000053.1:5935-28773 GCF_984452065.1 Hoeflea sp.
ACAGGCCTTCGAGGCCAAGCTCGTCGCCCTGTCGGCCGATGCCGTCGCCGCCGGCAAACGGTACTGGCTGAAATCGTCCAGCCGCCGCCAAAGGGTACAGGTGCGGCCGAAAACCCGGCTCGATCTTCAAACCGGGCTTTGGGACGAGGCGGAAAGCCTGCCGCTGAACGCCATCGGCACGGTGCATCTCGACTTCGACGAGGCGGCGATGTTCGACGCCTATGAGACCAACCGCAACACCGGCGCCTTCATCCTGATCGATCCGGACACGAACAACACCGTTGCCGGCGGAATGATCGTTGAACGCACGATCCGGGTCGACGGGATCGACACGGACCGGCGGCGTGATCACGTGCTTCTGTCGCTACCCGACGATCTCGCCGAACAGCTGATGTCAAGCGAAGCCTTCTCGGCATTGCGCGATCATGTCGAGATCCGCCGCGTGAGCGTTGAAAAGGCCGCGGCGGTGCTCAAGCAAATCGACTGAGCCGGCTATACGCAGCTATGTTGAAGCCACGGCCTGGTGCTCGAGCAGGAATGTCGTGACGTCTTCGGAAAAACGCTTGCGCGCGCCGGCGACCACAACGCGATCCGGATTTTCCGGATCGCGCAATGCGCCCGGCATCCCGTAATCGAGAAGCGCTTCGGCGCAGGCCACCCAGTCGCCATCTTCGACGGGCCGGTTCATGGAGGCCCAGCTCAAAGTGCCGCACACATTGTCGTCATAGCCATGTTCCTCGGTCCAGGATGCGCCGTGCGCGAGCAGGTGCCGCGCAAGCGGTCCGTTGCCTCGGAAGACGGCGTGGTTCAGAGCGCTCGCATTCCAGTCTCCGCCGCGAACATCGACCGGCCAGCCAAGATCGGCCATCAGTGCGACCGGTCCGTCGCAGCCCGCTTCGGCGAGTTCCGGAAGCAGTTTGAGCTGCGCTTCGCCGAGCATCTTCGGCAAATCCGGGTGCCGTGCCTGTATGCGCCTTGCGGCATCCTCATCGCCGCTGGCGCATGCGGCGACAAAGAGCTCCTCATCGCCAAGACCATCCGTAACGCCTGCGCGCTCTAGGACCTCGGCAACATCGGGGAGGCCATATCGCATGGACTGCGTATAGGCGCTTATGCCGTCCTGCGTCCTTGCCGCAGGATCAACGCCAGCCGCGAGCAGCGCTTCGATATGGGCCGCCGAGCGCCGCCGACGGATGGCCCGGAACAACAGCTTGCCTTCCTTCAATTCTGCCGCGCCGGCCGCGTGGGACAACAGCAGCCTGAGGGTTTCAAGGTCGTCCCGGTCCAGCGCGCGATAGAGCGCACCCGTTCCGGTCACGACGGCGCCGGCTTCAAGCAGAAGGCGTGTGCAGGCCGGCGCGTCCAGCGAATGGTAGAGCGACTCCTTGTCGTTCGGATCGGCGCCGGCGGCGAGCAATCGGTATGTCAGGTCCGGATCGTGGTTCACGCCGGCCGCGCCGTAGAGCGCCGAAAGCATATGATCCCGCGAAGGCGCCTCGACGGATGCCGGCGGCCATCGATTGCCGACCGCCTGATTGGGATCGGCGCCGGCGACAAGCAGCAGGTCCACCGTCTGATGAAGCCGGTCACGGTAATCCGTCACGCGCAGCAGGCTTGACTGGGTCGTGGCAACGAGCGGCGGCAGATTGAGCGGGCCGCCCGGCCGGTTGACCCAGGAGGGATCCGCCTCCGTCTTGCGTCGGACAAGGGCGACGGATCCGATCGCGCAGGCGATCCACGGATTCTTTTCAACCGCTTCCTTAAGCTCCGCCCGGTCCGCAAGCAGCCGTGCCGCCGCGTTCGGTTGGGGACGGTCCATGCCGCCGGCGATGTCTCCGGCATAGACAAGCCTGCAAAAGGCTGTCGCAAGCGCGTCCGGGTCGGTGTCCTGGGCCCTGCGGACGTCGACATAGGTCTTCAAGTCGGCCCAGGACAAGAAGCCGTATTCGCGGGCGATGCATGACTGCGTGTCATGCAGCCTGAGGTCAAGGCGTGCGACTGTCCGGCGATTTCGGCCTGCGGCTGCCGGCAGGGCCTCGGCGATGCGTGCCATGGCGTCGGGCGCGCCGTTCCTGAAATCCGCAAGCAGCTCTTTTGCCTGACGCTTGAGGTGAGCGATGTCGGGCCGGTTCGGTAGTGATTTCATGATATCCTCCGTGCATCTGATACCGAAGACCCGCAACTCGGCTGCACAAAGGCTGAAAAAGATATGGTTTCTGCTACAAGTGGGTTCTACCCTTCCCGCGGGTCCGGAGGCGGCTTGACCGCAGGGCAGACCCTATTTGGATGGGCGCACCGTGTCAAACGTTCCCGCCAGTGGCGGGAGGCCACCGATCGTCACAGATATTCGTGTTTTGTTATCCTTTGTGGGGAATTGCACTCGCCGAACGGTTTTTCGGCCAGATCATCGCCAATATGCTTCGGGACTTACCGCTTGAAAGCGTCACCGTGAAGTTCGCGCCGGCAAGCTCATCAAGACGGAAAAGTGCTGATCTTTGAGTGCGTTAATGAACAAGCACTGTTGGCGGACGTGCCGGGTTCGTCTGTTGAGGGGCGGTGTTGTCCGCCTGTCCGTCAGTGAGCGGCTGATAGTGCTTGTCGTGCCGAACCGAGGTTTGAGAGTACCTGCGACTTGTTGGGGCGGGGCCGTGGCCGCGGCATTCGGGATAAAGACGATGAAGGATCATGCCTGTGACCCCATAGGCCAGTCTGTCGCGTGTCAGTTCTGGCCCAAAGAAGGTTTCGAAGTCCCGTGAAAAGATTTTCAGGAAGTTCTCCTCCGGGTCATCGATCAGTCTGAAGCGATATGCGCTGAATGTGCTTTGCCCCACGAATATGGCGCTACCTCTAACACCGCTGCGACCGAAAAACGCAAAGCCAACGGGCTGAACGTGATTGTAGTGTGTCAGAGTGACTTTTAGATCATAGGTGGGCAGGTCCGCCGGAACTCTTGCCATGCATTGTCTCGACGCAAGATCCAAACGTCTCTCAAGGGCATGGGCCATCTGTGCGCTGCCGGGATCGCCTGAAGGCGTCACGGTGACCTCGCCGATACGAAAACGAGGTTCCTTTGCGGCATGGTCAGAGCTTGTATTGCAGCCTGCCACAAAAAGCGCTGTTGCAATCACCATCAGTGTTTTGCGCATCATTGGATTGGTCCATTCATTTCAGCCCGTTTTCTATCTATGCGAGAATTCTTAACGGAATCTGACTCATCATGATCAATGACAGCCGATCTGAACGTTATTTGTTTGCTCATAGTGCCGATCTATGAGGCCGGAGCCGAAAAGGAAGCCTTCGACAAGGACGGCATTTCAATCCCCTATCCGCATCAGGTGGAAATTCGCAAGGAAGCATAAAAAAGCCGCCGGTGGTCCGGCGGCAGGCTTTGGGAGTCTTCAACAAGAGACTGTCCGGTGGCTCACGCGCCGCCGATGCTGCGCCAGGCGTAGGAACCCGTGGAGCGCGAGGGTACGGCGGCGGGCTGATAGTAGCTGTCGATGCCCGGCAGGCGGCGCTCGGTGAGGCGCTTGATGGCCGTCTCGTTGGTGACGGTGAAACTGTCGATGCCACAGCGCAGCATCAACGGGACCTGATCGATCAGCACATCGCCGATGGCGCGCAGTTCGCCGCCGAAGCTCAGGCGGTCGCGCAGCAGCGAGGCCTGCGAATAGGCGCGCCCGTCATTGAAGGCCGGAAAGGTCACGGCAATCAGCCCGAGCCGGCCCAGATGCGGTTCAAGCAGGCCGACGTCGTCGGCCGGCCCGATCACCACGCCGGTGCTTTCCGGCCGGCGGTCTTCGTCGTCCAGTTCCAGATAGCGTTCGAGCGGCAGAAGCAGCCTGGCGTTCGCATCGGCGGTTTCGCCTTCCTCGGCAACCCGCCAGGGATCGTCCGCGACAAAGCCGTCTTTTTTCCAGAGTTTTGTCTCGCTCATCAACTTGTCCTTGGGTCAGGCCGCCTTGGAGGTTTCGCCGTAGAGTGCTTCCTTGAACGGCGCGGGGCCGACGCGGCGGTAGGCCTCGAGGAAGGTCTCCTTCGGGTTCTCGCGCAGTCCGAGATAGGTTTCGACAACGGTTTCCACCGCATCGGTCACCTTTTCCGGCTCGAAGCCGCGACCGATGATCTGGCCGATGGAGGTGTTTTCGTCGCCCGATCCGCCGAGCGTGATCTGGTAGAGCTCGGCGCCCTTCTTCTCGACGCCGAGAATGCCGATATGGCCCACATGGTGGTGGCCGCAGGCGTTGATGCAGCCGGAAATCTTGATCTTCAGGTCTCCGATCTCCTGCTGCCGTTCAAGCGAGCCGAAGCGTTCGGAAATCTCCTGCGCGACCGGGATCGAACGGGCATTGGCGAGGGCGCAGTAATCGAGCCCCGGGCAGGCGATGATGTCGGTGACGAGGCCGGCATTCGCCGTTGCCAGTCCGGCTTTCAGCAGTGCCCGGTAGACATGTTCGAGATCCGCCAGGGCGACATGCGGCAGCACAAGGTTCTGTTCGTGCGAGACGCGAATCTCGTCATGGCCGAATTTTTCGGCGAGATCGGCAACGATCTCCATCTGGCTGTCGCTGGCATCGCCCGGAATGCCGCCGATGGGTTTCAGCGAAATCGTGACGACACCGTAATCGGGGTGGCGGTGCGGCGTGACGTTCTGGTGTACCCAGGCCGCAAAACCCGCATCGGACTTCTTGGCGCCGGCGATCTGCGCCCAGCCCTCGGGCCGGTCCTGCAATTCGGGCGGCGCGAAGTAGCTGGCGATCGCGGCGAGATCGTCCGCCGGAAGCTTGAGCTCGGTGATCTTGAGCTTTTCCCATTCGGCCTCGACCTGGCGGGTGAATTCTTCTTCGCCGGTCTCGTGCACGAGGATCTTGATGCGGGCCTTGTATTTATTGTCGCGCCGTCCATGGAGGTTGTAAACCCGCATGATGGCGGTCGTGTAGGACAACAGATCGGCTTCGGGCAGGAAGTCGCGGATTTTCTTCGCGATCATCGGGGTGCGACCCTGGCCGCCGCCGACATAGACGGCAAAACCCAGTTCGCCCGCGTCGTTGCGTTTCAGATGCAGGCCGATGTCGTGCACCTGGATGGCCGCCCGGTCGCGCTCCGCGCCGGTGACGGCGATCTTGAACTTGCGCGGCAGGAACGAATATTCCGGATGATTGGACGACCACTGGCGCAGGATCTCCGCATAGGGACGCGGGTCCGCGACCTCGTCGGCCGCCGCGCCGGCAAAATGGTCGGCGGACACGTTCCGGATGCAGTTGCCGGAGGTCTGGATGGCGTGCATCTCAACCTCGGCCAACTCATCCAGAATGGCGGGCGTGTCCGAAAGCTTCGGCCAGTTGTATTGAATGTTCTGGCGTGTGGTGAAGTGGCCGTAGCCCTTGTCATAGTCGCGGGCGATGCGCGCGAGCCGACGCATCTGGCGGCTGTTGAGGGTGCCATAGGGAATGGCGACGCGCAGCATATAGGCGTGGAGTTGCAGATAGACGCCGTTCATCAGGCGCAGCGGCTTGAACGCCGTCTCGTCGATCTCGCCGGAAAGGCGGCGCTCGACCTGGTCGCGATATTGTCCGACGCGCTGGCGAACAAAACCGTGGTCGAACTCATCATAGCGATACATTGGCTACTCCTGCGGAACGGATCCGTGTTGTCTGGCTGGTTCTTTTCAGGCGGCGGTCGCCGGTTTGAAATCGGCCTGCTTGCCGAGATCCGTGCGGATTGTCGGGCCGGCGGCGCGGATACGCTCGCGCAGGCGGACGGGATAGATGTCGCCTTCGACCTCTTCGACATCGATCAGGTCGACATCGACGACGAGATTGTCGTTGAAGGCGGACTTTCCGGCGTCCGAGAGTGCATCGGCAGCTTCCTGATGGCGCGCGATCAAGGCGTTGTCGATGTTCTCAAGCCATTGACCATTGGCTCCGAGCCACACGGCGATGCCGTCTGCGAGGCGATTGGCTGTCAGTACCTTGTTCATCACAAACATCCTCCTGCTTGCGCCGTCAGGCAGCGGCGATTTGTTTCGTTGCCGCCGACAATGGCGTGGAATGGTTGAAATTGGCGCCGGCGACCGCATCGCCGATGATCACCATGACCGGCCCCGACAGGCGGTCCAGGCGTTCGATGGCCGGCAGTTCCTTCAGCGTGCAGTGCATGAGCGTGCGGTCGGACCTGCTGGCGTTTTCGACAATCGCTACGGCGGTATCGCTGGCCAGACCGGAGGCAATCAGCCTTTCGGCGACCGATGCCGCGACGGTGCGGCCCATATAGACGGCGACCGTCGCGCCGGATACGGCAAGCCGGGCCCAGTCGGGAAGAACCTTGCCTTTCAGGTCGTGCCCGGTGGTGAAAACCAGGGACGATGAAACACCGCGCAATGTCAGCGGCAGCTCGAAATCGGCTGCGGCGGCAAAGGCGGAGGTGATGCCGGGTACGATTTCATAGGCAATGCCGGCATCGCGCAGCGCCGACATTTCCTCAGCCGCCCGGCCGTAAACCAGCGGGTCGCCGGATTTGAGGCGCACCACGCGCTTGCCGTTTTCAGCGAGTTCGACAATCAGCGTATTGATTTCTGCTTGCGACTTGGAATGGCAGCCCTTGCGCTTGCCGACCGAAATCCGCTCGGCATCGCGCCGGCCCATATCGACAATGGTTTCGGGCACGAGTGCGTCATAGAGGATGACGTCGGCTTCCATGAGGACACGCTGGGCACGCAGGGTCAGAAGGTCCTCGGCGCCGGGGCCGGCCCCGACGAGCCAGACATGGCCTTCGGCCTTGCCGGTGTGGTGGAGGAGCGTGTCGGCCCTCTTGCGCGCGGCGGCCAGATCACCTGATTCGACATCGTCGCGGACGCGGCCGGAGAAGAAGCGCCGCCAGAACTGGCGGCGTGTCGCGCCGCGCGGCAGGGTCTTGTCGACGGCGCCGCGATAGCTCTCGGCCAGGCCGGCAAGGGCGCCGAGCGACGGCGACAGCATCTGATCGACCCGCGCGCGGATCATCTGCGCGAGCACCGGGCCGGCGCCTTCCGTGCCGATGGCCACGGCAACCGGTGCGCGGTTGACGAGCGCCGGCGTCAGGAAGTCGCAATAATCGGGCTGGTCCACCGCATTGGCCGGGATTTTGACAGCCCGGGCATCGCTGACGATGCGGGCATCAAGCTCCGGCTCGCCCGTCGCGGCAAACACCAGTGTCGCATGGACGAGATGTGCGGGATCATAGGCTTTGGCGACCAATGCCACGGCATTCCTGCGCAGATAATCGGCGAAAGCCTCCTCGGGGCGGTCGGCATAAACCGTAATAGTCGCCCGCGTATTGGCGAGCAGACGGGTTTTGGCAAAGGCTTCGTCGCCATTGCCGAATATGGCGACCTTTTTGCCTGCCACATTGAAGAAGGCAGGAAAGGTCGAAAGTCTGCGCTTGCCGTGTGTCATCGTATCCCTGAAGGCGCAATTGTCCTGTTGCAGGGAATTTTCCTTGAACGGGCGGCGCAATTGAAGAAATGCTTTTCTTCGAAGGTCCGCGGGACGGCATTTTTTTACCCGCGCCGGGTTTTGGCGCGGATCAATTGCCTAACGGCCGATGAAAGAGTCCAAGGCCGCTGCCGAGCCTCGCAACGGCCTATCTGCGCGTGCGATTGCGGCGGGCGGTGCGGCGGCGTATCAGGACCAGCCCGCAAGCGGCGACAGCCGCGACCATCATGAGTACATGAAACGGCGACGACAGAAGGTGTGCAACCAGCTCGAATGGCGGTATCTCAGCGTGTGAACCCGGGTGGGCGAGGGCGGGCGTCGCGGCGCCCGTCAGCAGTGCCGATGCGATGATGCGGTAAACCATTGATCTATCCTTTTGCGTTTTCGATGAGGCGGTCTTCCAGCAGGCTGATCAGATCGATATCCAGCCTGTTTGTCAGCGAGACATAGGTGAAGGTCATGTTTTCCCGGTGGGAGACCATGTTGCCCGGGAACGGCATGTAGACGAGTTCGCGCGAGGCGAAGGCCGGGGAGGCCGTTCCGATCTGCCAGTTGGAGGCAATGGACGCATCGACGAGGTTCATGGTGAGGCCGTCGGCGCCCGGCCTTTGAAAGTCTATGCCGGCGATGCGCAGATAGGAGGTCTTGTCCTCCGCCGCGCGAAACCCGTCGATGAAATTGGCGGCGAGCATCTGCAGTTCTTCCTGCCGCTCGAGCCCGTGTGAGCCGTTGACATGGGAATGCAGATGATCCGCCGCGTGATGATGATTGTGACCCGGGCCGTGGTGATGATCGTGGGTATGATGATGGTGATGGCTCATCGGTTCACTCCACATCCGGGCCGGCGGGTATGGAGACCGGCTTGTCGATGATCGCCCGGTGCGCGCCCATCCTGCCGTGCGAGACCAGCGTGCCGAGCACGTCGACGATCACACGGGTCGCGAGCAGGGCGGTGATGTCCGACGTGTCGTAGGGCGGAGACACCTCGACGACCTCGAGGCCGCAAATGCCCTCTGCCGCGACCAGCGACACCAGTTCCAGCGCCTCGCGCGGCAGGAAACCGCCCGGTTCCGGCCAGCCGGTGCCGGGCACGAAGCCGCAATCGACACTGTCGATGTCGAAGGAGATATAGACCGCGTCCGCATCCTTCCAGGCAAGTTCCAGCGCCCGGGCGGCGGTCTCGGGGAGCCCCAGTTCCTCGACGTCGCGCATGGTGAAGATGTTGGTGTTGCGCTTGCGGGCGATCTCGACGCCCTCGCGCGGCACCTGCCATCCGCCGATGCCGATCTGGACGAGATTGACGGCTGGGACATTCACCAGATCGGTTGCGTGGAACCAGGGCGTGGTGTGCATGCGCTCGTCGAGATCCTTTTCCTGGATGTCGATATGGCGATCGAAATGGACGATGCCGATCCGCCTGGAGGTGCATTCGGCAATGCCGCGCACGCAGGGAAAGCCGATGGAGTGGTCGCCGCCAATCATAATCGGCAGCGCTCCGGACGAAACGACGTGGCTTACCGCGCGGGTGATCTGGTCGAAGGTCTTTTCGATATTGGCGGGAATGGTGAAGACATCGCCGACATCGCACAGGGTCATCTCCTCGCGCAGATCGACGCCCATTTCGTAATTGTAGGGCGTGTAGAGCGCCGATATCTTGCGTACGCCCTGGGGGCCGAAGCGGGTGCCGGGACGGTAGGTCGTTCCGCCGTCGAAGGGGATGCCGATCACCGCCGCATCATAGGCGCCGACCTTCGTCACGTCCTCGATATAGGGTGCCTTCAGGAAGGTGTTGATGCCGGCATAATGCGGCAGCTCGCCGCGCGCGAAGGTCGGAATGGACTTGTCCTCCAGGCAGTCCGAGCCGGTGAGCCCCATGCGCAGGGCCCATTGTTTTTCCTTTTCCCAGGCCTTGGTGGGAAGCGTTCCTTCCTTTTCGGCGGCCTTCCAGCCGCGCAACTGCAGCTTGTCGAAATCCGGATGATGCCGCTTTTGCGGCGGTCCGGAAAACCGCGAGCCGAAAACCCGGCGTTCACGAATGAGACCGTTGGCAAAGATGTCCTTCATGCCCTTACTCCTGTGTATGCATGTGGCCCGCGCGTTTCAGTTCCTCCAGGGTTTCGGGAGGGTGTGTTTGACCGGAACGCGTCAGAGGCAGGTCGTAGGTGACGGTGGCGCCGTAGGCGTCGGGCGCCTGCGGATCGTGACGGATCTTGTCGAAGACAAGGAGGCGTGTGCCCAGCTTGAAGGCCTCGTGGATGTCGTGGGTGACCATGAATACCGTCATCGACATCTCCTCCCAAAGGCCGAGAAGCAGATCGTGCATATCCGCGCGGATGCCGGGGTCCAGCGCGCCGAAAGGCTCGTCGAGCAGCAGGACCCTGGGGCGCTTGACGAGCGCCTGCGCGATGGCGAGGCGTTGCTGCATGCCGCCGGAAAGCTGCGCCGGATATTTGCGGTGCGCTGACGAGAGCCCGATCTTTTCAAGTGTGTCGCGGGCGGCGTCGCGGGCCTCTTTCCGGGCGGTTCCGAAGGTCCGGCCGAGAAGCCTGGACGCGGTGAATTCGTGGCCAAGGATCAGATTGTCCTCGACGGTCAAATGCGGGAAAACCGAATAGCGCTGGAAGACGATGCCGCGATCGGGCGTCGGCTCGTCCGGCAGGTCGCTGCCGTCGATTTCGATCGTGCCGCGCGTCGGCGGTTCCTGGGACAAAAGCATCCGCAGGAATGTCGACTTGCCGCAGCCGGACGCACCGACCACGGTGCAGAACGCGCCGTCCTCGATGTCGAGGTTCAGGCGCTCCAGGACCGGTGCGCCATCATAGTATTTCGACACGTTCCGAACGGCGATCTTGGGCGGCGCGCTCACAGGCTTTCACCCCCCAGGTGATGCCAGGGAAAGGCGCGTTTCGAGATCATCAGAAGCAGGCGGTCGATGATGAACGCAAGCAGCGTGATCCACAGCACATAGGGCAGGATCACATCCATCGCCAGATAACGGCGCACCAGGAAGATGCGGTAACCGAGGCCCGAGGTCGAGGCGATGGCCTCTGCGGAAATCAGGAAGATCCATGCCGGCACGAGCCCGAGCCGGATGGCCGTGATCAGCCTCGGCAGGATTTGCGGCAGCACAATGCGCGAGACCATCTGCATGACGCCGGCGCCCAGCGTTTCCGCCTTGATGATCAATTCGCGCGGTATATCCATCACGGCCTGCGCCGTCGCGCGGATCATGACCGGGGCGGTGCCGACGACGATCAGCATCACCTTGGAGAGTTCGCCAAGGCCGAAGGTGATGAACAGGATCGGCAGGATGGTGATCGGCGGAATGAGCGAGAAGGTGGCGATATAGGGCGCGAGGGTGGCGCGGATATGGGGAATGAAGCCGATCAGGATGCCGAAGATGAGCGCCAGAGTCGTTGCGAGGCCGATCCCGGTTCCGAGGCGCATCAGGCTGTCAATCGTGTCGGACCACAGGAGCAGGTCGCCGCTGCGCCTGTCCGGGACGAAAGCCATCCGCCAGAAGGTGCTGCCCATCTGCTCGAGCGACGGCAGCAGCTTGTCGGCGGGATTGTCCAGACGCCGGTAATGGCTGGCGACGGCGTAGGCGATCGCGGTCGCGATGAAGGGCACGATTGCCAGGGCGATGCCGGTTGCGCGGGACGGCTTTCGGTTGATGATCCGCATGGGTGGCCTCTTCAACGCCCGCCCGGTTCAGCCGGACGAGCGCATCCTTCCGGCTTAGAGGTCGCCGCTGGCGGCCAGGGCCATATAGGTCGTGTCGAAGCGCAGCTTCACATTCGCCTCGTCGCCGTAGATCGAGCCGTCGGGGAACAGAACCCCGACAAATTCCGGACTTGGCGCGCCCTCGCCGAGAACGCCGTTCTCGAACAGGAATTCCGCCACGAATTTGGAGGTCTTGGCGAGTTCCGGCGAACTGGCGAACGCCACCGCCTCGGCGGGCGTGTAAAACATCTTGGTGGTGGCAAGCTGCGCGTCATAGCCGGCAAGATCCGTGCCGGAGGCCTCGGCCATCGCCGTGCGCGCCGCCTTCCCCTCATCGCTGTCGGACGACATGATCGCCATCAGCTCATACCAAGCGCCGGTCAACGCCTTGCCGAAATCCGGATTGTCGTTCAGCGTCTGCGTGTTGACCATCATGATGTCGATGATCTCGCCGGGGATGGATGCGCTGTCGAAGACCTTGTTGGCGCCCGGCTGCGCATCGATCTCAGACAGCAGCGGGTTCCATGTGACCACCGCCGTGACGTCATCGGTGGCATAGGCGGCGATCATGTCGGCGTCCGACGTGTTGACGACGGTGATGTCCCGCTCCTTCAGTCCGACGCTGGCGAGCGCGCGGGCAAGAAGATAGTGGGAGACGGAAAGCTCGACGAGATTGACGTTCTGCCCCTTGATCTCGGCGAGATCGGTCTTGTCCTTGAGGATAACGCCGTCATTGCCGTTGGAATAGTCGCCGACGATGAGCGCCGTGGTGTCGACACCGCCGCCGGCCGGAATGGACAGGGCATCCATATTGGTCATGGAGCAGCCGTCATATTCGCCGGCGGTGTACTGGTTGATGGATTCCACATAATCGTTGATCTGCACGATATCGACGGCGATGCCGTATTTGTCGGCCCATTTCTTCATGATACCGGAATCCTGGAGATATCCCCACGGCATCCAGCCCACATAGATCGACCAGCAGACCTTGAAATCGGTCTTTTCAGCAGCCAGCACGGGCGCCGAAACGGTGGGTGCCGCGAGGAGCGCGGCAAGGCTAAGGACCTTTATTGTGTTCCTGAACATGATCGTACGCCTTCCTGCATTTTCCTGCATTTGCGCCGGCTTTTGGAGCCGGCTTGCCAAGAATGAGGTCTGACGCACACACCGGGAGAGGGTTTGCGCGCGCAAACCTGTGCAGTTGTCTCCCGGGTTTTTTTCCCGCCGTGTCACCGGCTAACTCTTCCGCCGGCTTGCCCCTCTCGGACCAGCATTCCGCCTTGAGGACGGAACCGGAACCCTAGGGGCGCTGCACGACAATCACTTTGCAAGCTCCGTGCCAAACCGGGAATCCGGTTGGCCCATGGAGCGTGGCATATGCCATTTTGTAAATGAATTCAGGATGTTCTATTTATTGGAGGCAACGAACCCCGTCGTTGTTCAGTCGCAATGATACAGTGCAAAAATATTGGGCAGTGGCGCGTTTTTGATCAATTTGCCGTCATTTGCTCAGGGATCGAACCGGTCGGGCCGTGGTCGTGCAATATCGTGGAGGCGCGTCGCGCCTTTGACCCGCGGTACCTTGCCGCCCATCAGAAAGCGGAGTTCCCTGGCTGAGAACGGGTTGTCCTTCGAACTGATCGCGGAGAGGTCTCCGGACAGCAGGCGGTGCATGTTCGGTTTCAGGGGAAGCGGCGGCCTTTTCCGATTCAGGCCGGCGATGTCTGGTTTGGCGGACTTGAAATCGCTTCGCTTGTCATCCTGCGGCTCGGGAAACGTTTCCGGATCGAAATTCAGGGTCGGGGCGCGACTCCCGTCCTCATAGACGAATCCCTTTCCCGTGAACCAGTCGCGTGTCGGAAATTGCGCTTCATCGACTGTGAGCTCGATTTCCGCACCGTCGATTTCAACCTTCGGGTTGACTTCCCAGTGTTTCGGACTGGTCACAGCAGCCGGGAAAAGCTCCAGCTTGCCGTCTTCCAGCAGGATGGTCTTGTCGTTTGCGCGGAAAGCATATTCTCTGTTCAGCTTATATGTCTTTGTGAACTTCTCGAAGCTCATCGCTCGGTTGCGCCTCGGCCTGGCGTAAAGATCGTAGGCCTTGCGGATACCTTCGTCTGCCGACCTGATCTTCCAGTTGCTTATCTGGTCGAACCCTGGCCCGTCGAAGGAGTGCGCTATCACAGCGCGAGACAACCGCACGACATCCTTCCATTCGCCGCCATTTTGTCCGACATAATTGCCGATCCTGATGCCGATCGCGTTGTTCCACATATCGAGGCCGTTGTCGGCGCCATTATCTCTCTCGCTTTCATGTTTGTTCAGCGCGCGCAGAGCAATCTGCGTCCCAAAAAGCCTGGTGAGCTCCGCCGACAGAAGTATGTGGCGATAGGCATCGGCAGCGCCCCCGTTTTGTCGGCCCGGTAGCTGCGAGGCTATCGTTTCACTGATGATTTTCTTTATGTAGCGATCAAAGAGTTTACTATTAATCTTTTTGAGACTCACGTATTATTTTCCTCTTGTTTGAAAATTTTCCGCTTTTCCAATATAATTAAAGAAATAAACAAAACTATAAAATTAGCAGTAATTCTTTCGCTGTTGAAATCCCAAAATATATAAGATTCGTATATAAAAATGACGAATAATGATATTATCAGAAAAAACAGATTAAATATTACAAAAATAAAAAATATAATATAATGAAATATATTTATTCGAAATATAAATGAGATTGAAAATGTAATATTAATAAGAAAATTTATATCTAGAATTTTTTCCAGAAGTTCGTATCTTTCCGGATATCTGACTCGATCAACACCTGATAAGAGTAACGGAACGTCAAAGTTGTACCAATATGAAACCCACGACAGAAAGAAGAGGGTTGCGCATAGGAGCCATATGGTTCGTCTGCTCGCGATTGCCTGTTTGGACTCCTGTGATTTCATCGATGCGTCCCGCAAATCAGTTGCGCATTTGTATTGATCATGGCGTTAGTTTTCGCTCGTCATTTGTTGGTTTGATTGCCGTGTGTCGGTCGACCCTGAACATATTTCAGTTCAATTCGTGCGCCGCAATTTTGCGGTTCTCGATCGATAAAATGCATTCAGCGGGATCATTGAAATCAGACAGATTAAAGTCAGGGTGAACCTGAACTCATTTTCATGCCAATGCCACACCGCACTTTCTACAAAAAATACGCTGAACATGATCGCTGAATTTAATATATTTAAAATAAAAGAACTCAAGAATGCATATTTATAGTATTTTGAACGCGTTATAATTGATATAAATACAAAAAAAGCGGTAGATATATATATGGAAAAATATATCTCTAAAAAACGAGGGGTATAATAATTTACATGCTCGAACCTATATAGAGCGTACAATATCTTGCTGTTCTCCCAGTACGCCAAAAAAGAGACAGCCAAAAAGCATATTGCGGGCACCCATAAAGGTATTATGCGCGGATATGCTTCGTCTGCAGCTCTCAAGGTTCCAGGTGTCCTGTCAAATCTCGCAATTGATGCCATTGTCTGTGCTCGCCAAACGGGCGCTTTTCTGACTTGCACGCAATTATGTTCTTTTTTTGTTCCAATAACAATCCCATTGAGCCGGTTTTTTGACGCCGACGGTTTCGAGCAGGCGATGATTACAAAAGCATCATAACTTCAAACTGGCGTTCGGGAATGGGCTCGGTTAGCATTCCGGCATAAAGATCAAAAAATACGGAGGCCCCCACAATGAAACTCTCCCGGCTCTTGTTCGCCAGCTCGGTCCTTGCCCTTGCGGCCGGACCGGCGCTTGCCGACTACACGCTGAACGTCATCCATATCAACGACCTGCACAGCCGCATCGAATCGATCAACAAATATGATTCCACCTGCAAGGCTGAAGACGAAACGGAAGGCAAATGCTTCGGCGGCGTCGCCCGCGTTGCAACCAAGATCAACGAGCTGCGCGACGCGGTGAAGGCCGCAGGCGGCAATGTCATCGTGCTCGACGCGGGCGATCAGTTCCAGGGTTCGCTCTTTTATACGACCTATAAGGGCGAAGCCGCCGCCGAGTTCATGAATACGATCGGCTTTGACGCCATGGCCGTCGGCAACCACGAGTTCGACGACGGACCGGAAGGGCTCTCCAATTTCCTCGACAATGCCAAGCTGCCCGTCATATCGGGCAATACCGATGTTTCGGAAAACGGCCTGCTCAACGGCCGCGTGCCCGAGCACACGGTGCTTGATGTTGGCGGCGAGAAAATCGGCATCGTCTCGGTTCTCGCGACGGATACGGACGAGACATCGTCTCCAGGCCCGAACGTCACGTTCGAGGACGAGATCGAGCATCTGAAGAAGAAGGTTGCCGAACTCGAGGCCGGGGGCATCAACAAGATCATTGCGCTCACCCATGTCGGGCTCAACCGCGACAAGGAAATCGCCGCCGCCGTGCCCGGCCTCGATGCGATTGTCGGCGGGCATTCCCACACGCTGCTTTCCAACAGCGTCGAGGGCGCGCCGTCCTATCCGACCATGATCAAGGGCCCGGACGGCAAGGATGTGCCCATCGTCCAGGCCTATGCCTATTCGAAATATGTCGGCGACTTGAAACTGACCTTCGATGACGCCGGCAATGTCACCGCGGCGACCGGTGATACGATCCTGCTCGATTCGTCCGTCGAACCGGATGCGGCGATCCTTGCCCGGGTCAAGGATCTCGGCGGGCCGATCGAGAGCCTGAAGGCCAAGGTCGTGGCGCAGGCCGACGATGTGATTGTCGGCGACCGTGCGGTGTGCCGCGCCGAGGAATGCTCGATGGGCAATCTGGTGACCGACGCCATGCTCGACCGGGTCAGGAACCAGGGCATTCAGATCGCCTTCCAGAATGGCGGCGGGCTTCGCGCCTCGATCGACAAGGGCGAGATTACGATGGGCGAGGTGCTGACCGTGCTGCCGTTCCAGAACACGCTTTCGACCTTCCAGATCAAGGGGCAGGGGCTCATTGACGCGCTGGAAAACGGTGTCAGCCAGGTTGAGGACGGGGCAGGGCGCTTCCCGCAGGTCGCGGGCATGAAGTTCACCTGGGACCCGGCGGCCGAACCCGGCAAACGGATCGTCAATGTGATGGTCGCGGGTGACGGCGGTTATGAGCCGATCGACCCGAGCAAGGTCTATGGCGTGGCGACCAACAACTATGTCCGCAATGGCGGCGACGGTTACAAGATGTTCAAGACCGATGCGATGAACGCCTATGATTACGGACCGGGCCTTGAAGTCGTGGTGGCTGACTATCTGGCTGCAGGAGGGTCCTATAAGCCCGAGGTCACAGACCGCATCACCAAGAAATAGGAACGGCGCGTTTCCGTTTCCAAAAGGCCCCGCCGATAAGGATCGTGCGGGGCCTTTACCCGCATAGCCGCATTGATCCGGGTCAAACAACTTCCGATGGTTCTGTGCTATCACTCGATCAACCGAACAACGAGGGTGCCGCCCGATGGCTTTTGAAGATCTGATCACGCGGATCAATATGCTTTTTGTCGAGATGGAAAACCAGCCGGAGGACGCGGCCGAGTTGCTGGAGCAGATCCGTCTGGAACTCAACCGGCTGCGCGCCACCGGCCAGCCTCTGCCCGAGGATCTGGTCAAGCTGGAAGAGCGGCTTGAGCAGGAGTTCGGTGCCGGAAAGAAGGACGGCTGACGGAAAGCTCGTTCCCACATGCGAACCGGGCGGGGCCTGTCCGTCACGATTGAGGCGGCCGTTCTTCTCGTTGCGCCTTTGCTGCTATTGGCGTTGCCGATGCAGCAAGCCCGGTTTCTGGCGCTTTATGTTCTCGCCGGCTATTGCGTGTGGCGGCTTGTGCGCAGTGGTCATGCGGCGACCTATCTAAGCTTCAACTGGGCCGCTTGCCGCAAAGCCCTGCCGGGCATTCTGCTTCGTGCAGCCATTGCATGGGTCATCGTCGCCGCCTTTGTGCTCCTGCTTTATCCGGGCCGCTTCCTTTGTTTTGCCTCCAGCAGGCCCTTGCTGTTGCTTGGCATTATCGCCGGATATTCCGTCGCATCGGTTATCCCGCAGGAGATCGCGTTTCGCAGTTATGCGCGGTTTCGTTTCGATGCGCTCGGATGGAGGCTGCTTCCGGCCGTGTTGACATCGGCCGCGCTGTTCGGCTGGGTGCACATCATTTTCGGTTCGTGGTTGTCGGTGCTCCTGGCGTTTTTTGCCGGCATTTCATTTTATCTCACCTACTACCGGACCCGCTCGCTGGTCGCCGTTTGGCTCGAGCACAGCCTCTTTGGCGCGGCGGTTTTCACATTCGGCCTCGATCAGTTGTTCTATCAGGGTCCGTTTTTTGAACGGTTCGTGCCGGCATGCGGCTGATCAGCCTGCCACTTCCTCCAGCTTGACCTCGAAACCCCACAGGCGTTCCAGGTGCTCGATCGTTGCAATCTTCTGGTCCTCGTCGAGCGGTACGCCGTTGCGTCTGGTGTGCTGGAGTTTCAATTGCCGGTCGCCCAGAAGGTCGACATCGACGACCTGGATATAGGGCTCCAGTGTCGAAAGATCGTGGTTCTGGGCGAAGACCTCGCGTACCTTGCGGAAGCCGCGTTCGTCGTGAATGCCGGTCACCGTATAAAACGGATCGTCGGCCTTGTCGGTGATCGCGAACATGCGGAACTGGCGGATGACGGTCGGGCTCAAAAACTGCTGGATGAAGGATTCGTCGCGATAGTTGGCCCAGGCTTCCTTCAAAACGTTCTTCCAGTCCTTGGCTCCGGCAATGTCGGGGAACCATTCGTGATCTTCCTGCGCCGGTTCCTCGCAGATGCGCTTGATGTCGCGCATCATGGCAAAGCCGAGCGCATAGGGATTGATCCCGCTGAAGCGCGGGTCGTCGAAATCGGGCTGGAACAGGACGTTGGTGTGGCTGTGCAGGATCTCCAGCAAAGCCCCGTCGGTCAGCAATCCCTTATTGTGCAGCGCGTTGACGATGTGGAAATGGACGAAGGTCGCGCAGCCCTCATTCATCAGCTTTGTCTGCTTCTGCGGGTAAAAATATTGCCCGATATTGCGGACGATGCGCAGCACCTCACGCTGCCAGGGTTTCAAGACCGGGCTGTAGTGCTCGAGGAAATGGAGCAGGTTTTCTTCCGGCAGATGGAGTTCGCGCTTGCGCTCGCGGATATCGGCGTCGGCGCCGCCCGCATTGCCGGAGCCCGGTGCGGTGTTCCAAAGATAGCTGACGGTGCGCTCTTCGTGTTCGCGCCTTTCCTTGCGGCGCTCCCGCTCTTCGCGCAGCGACGGCTGGCGTGGCCTGCGGTAGCGGAAAACGCCGTGCGGCATCAATGCGTGGGCGGCGTCGATTATACGCTCGACTTCGGCGACGCCGTGCCGCTCCTCGCACCGGCCGATGAAGCCGCGGGCATATTCCAGATAATCGAGAATACCGGCCGCATCCGTCCATTGCTGGAACAGGTGGTTGTTCTTGAAGAAATGATTGTGCCCGAATGCGGCATGCGCCATGACCAGCGTCTGCATGGCCATGGTGTTTTCTTCCATGCAATAGCTGATGCAGGGGTCCGAGTTGATGACGATTTCATAGGCAAGACCCATCGCGCCCTTGCGGTAGTGGACCTCGTTGCTGACAAATTGCTTGCCGAAGGACCAGTGCCGGTACATCAGCGGCATGCCGATCGAGGAATAGGCGTCGAGCATCTGTTCGGAGGAGATGATCTCGATCTGGTTGGTATAGGTGTCGAGTTTCAAATCCCTGCGCGCGATCTGTTCGATCGCGTCATAGGTCCGGCGCAGCGTGTCGAATGTCCAATCCGCGCCGTCAAAAAGCGGCTTCTTCCTGCGGGCCGTTCTAGCTGCCATTGGCGTCCACCGGTTTCTTGGCAAAAAGCTCCCGGAAAACCGGGTAGATATCGGCCGGCCGGGCAATGCGTTTCATGGCGAAGTTCGGCCATCGGCCGGCGACGCGGCGATATTCGCGCCACAACTCGATGCCGTTCTCCTCGCTGTTGAGGAATTCGGCCTCGGCCTCCTCGACGATTTCGACATAGGCAAAATACTGGCAGTTGCGCATCAGATCCTCGTTGAGGATCTCGACGCATTTTTTCGAGTCGCCCGAATAGTTCTCGCCGTCGGAGGCCTGGGCGATATAGATGTTCCACTCGGACGGCGGATAGCGTTCCTCGATCAGCCGCCGCGCCTCGACCAGCGCCGTGCTGACCACAGTGCCGCCGGTTTCGCGGGCGTAGAAAAACGTCTCCTCATCCACTTCCTGGGCATTATGTGTGTGGCGCACGAAGACAAGGTCGATGGATTTGTAGCGCCTGCTCAAGAACAGGTGGAGCAGGACGAAGAACCGCTTGGCGAGGTCCTTTTCGCGTTCACCCATGGAGGCCGATACATCCATAAGGCAGAACATGACGGCGCGTTCGCGCGGCTCGGGACGCTGTTCGAAATAGTTGTAGCGCACGTCCAGCGGATCGATATAGGAAATGACCTTCTGCCGCCGCAGCAGGTCCTCGAGCAGATCGTGCAGCCCCGACAGTTCTCCGCGCTGCTTCTTGGTCGGACGCGACACCTTCTCGAGCCGGAATATCTCCTCGCGCAGCGCCTTGATTTCCTCGCCCTTCGGACGCTTGAGGGCGAGGCGGCGGCCGAGGGCGTTGCGCATGGTGCGCTCGACATTGATGTTTGAGGGCGAGCCTGTGACCGAGAAGCCGGCGCGGTGCGGTCTGGTCACCTCGATCTGCTTGAGGCCGCGTTTGACGAGGTTGGGCAGTTCCATGTCCTCGAAGAAGATATCGAGGAACTCGTCGCGCGACAGGACAAACAGGAACTCGTCCTCGCCTTCGCCGCTGTCGGACCCCTGTTTGCCGCTTTCCCCGGCCCCGCCGGCGGGCGGTTTCTTGATCTTGTCACCGGCCTGGAAGGACTTGTTGCCGCTGGACACGTAGTCCCTGCTGCCGGCCTTGCGCGAATGGCGGAAATTCGGTTCGGCAATGCTGTCGGCCGGCACGACAACCTGCTCGCCGCGGTCGGCATCGGCGATTTCGCGGGTGCGCACCGCCTCGTCGACGGCTTTCTTGACATGGTTGCGCACGCGCTTCAAAAACCGCCGCCTGTTGCCTAGGCTCTTGTCCTTCGGGTTCAGGCGCCGGTCGACAAAATGTCCCATGTGGCTAGCCCGCCTTGTTGACCCGCATGTACCACTCGACCAGCCGTCGAACCTGCCGCCTGGTGTAGCCGCGCTCGATCATGCGCTCGACAAATTCATGGTGTTTGGCGTCGGCTTCCTTGTCGCGCTTGGCACCGAAACTGATGACCGGCAGCAGGTCCTCGACCTGGCCGAACATGCGCTTCTCGATGACGCGGCGCAGCTTCTTGTATTTGCGCCAGTCGGGGTTCTTGCCCTGGTTCTCGGCCCGGGCGCGTAGCACGAATTTCACCACCTCGTTGCGGAAGTCCTTCGGATTGGTGATGCCGGCCGGCTTTTCGATCTTCGCCAGTTCCTGATCGAGGATCTCGCGGTCGAACATCTGTCCGGTGTCCGGATCCTTGTAGTCATGTTCCTCGATCCAGGCATCCGCGTAGGCGATGTAGCGGTCGAAGAGGTTCTGGCCGTAGTCGGAATAGGATTCCAGATAGGCCTTCTGGATCTCGTGGCCGATGAACTCGGCGTAGCGCGGCATCAGGTCGGCCTTGAGGAATTCCAGGTAGCGGCCCTCGATCTCGTCGCTGAACTGCTCGCGCTTGATCGCCTGCTCGAGCACGTACATCAGGTGGACCGGGTCGGCGGCGATCTCTTCGGTATCGTGATTGAAGGTCTCGGACAGCACCTTGAAGGCAAAGCGGGTCGATGTGCCCGTCATGCCCTCGTCCACACCGGCGACATCGCGATATTCCTGCAGCGATTTCGCGTTGGGATCGGTGTCCTTCAGCGTCTCGCCATCATAGATGCGCAGCTTGGAATGCAGGGTCGAGTTCTCGTGATCGTGCAAGCGTGTCAAGACGCTGAACCGCGCCATGATGTCGAGCGTCTCCGGCGCGCATTTGGCGTCCCGCAGGGCGCTGCCGCCGAGCAGTTTCTTGTAGATCGACGCTTCCTCGGTGGCGCTCAGGCAATAGGGCACCTTGACCACCGATATGCGGTCCAGGAAGGCTTCGTTGTTCTTGTTGTTGCGGAACTGCTGCCACTCGGCCTCGTTGGAGTGGGCGACGATGATGCCGTGATAGGGGAACGCGCCGATGTTTTCCGTGCCGACATAGGAGCCTTCCTGCGTGGCCGTCAGCAACGGATGCAGCACCTTGATCGGGGCCTTGAACATCTCGACGAATTCCAACAGGCCCTGCGTGGTGCGGTTGAGGCCGCCGGAGTAGCTGTAGGCGTCCGGATCGTTCTGGCTCAGATGTTCCAGCTTGCGGATATCGAGCTTGCCGACAAGGGAGGAGACGTCCTGGTTGTTCTCGTCGCCCGGCTCGGTCTTGGCGACGCCGATCTGCCGCAGTTTTGACGGGTAGAGCTTGACGATGGAGAATTTCGAGATGTCGCCGTCATATTCATCGAGCCGCTTGACCGCCCAGGGCGATATCAGGCCGGTGAGAAGGCGTCGCGGTATGTTGTATTTTTCTTCGAGCAGATCGCTCATCCGGTCGGGACTGAACAGGCCCATGGGCGATTCGAAGACCGGGCTGATCTCATCGCCGGCTTTGAGCACGTAGATGGGCTCGTGCTCCATCAGCCGCTTGAGGATCTCCGCGACGGTCGATTTGCCGCCGCCGACCGGGCCGAGCAGGTAGAGGATCTGTTTGCGTTCCTCGAGGCCTTGCGATGCATGACGGAAGAAGCCGACGATGCGCTCGATCGTCTCTTCCATGCCGTAGAGTTCGGCAAAGGCGGGATATCGTTTTATGGTCCGGTTGAGAAACAAACGGCTCAGTCGTTGATCCTGACTGGTGTCGATCAGTTCGGGTTCGCCGATTGCTGTGATCATTCTTTCGGCTGCGCTCGCGCACATCGCCGGGTCGTCGCGGCAGGCCAGCAAATAGTCCTGCAAAGTCATCTCTTCCACCTTGGTTCTGTCATAAACCTCGGAATGCAGAGAAAACACGTCCATGATCCTCGTCCTTTCCTAGTGCCTTTGTCGTCTCCCTAAGTTGTCGCCCTGGTCTTTCTATTAATTGGTGCCTGTCATCGCATTTTTCGAATCAACTCGTGTTCAAAACACAGTGCAGTCCAACGCACGCGGCGCCGGGGCATTTTTGCCTGACCAGGGAACCGTTGAATTCACTTGCCCACCCACATGTCGACGGTTCGTCAAGGGCAACATGATTCGATTTGGAGTATAGCACAGCCAAGTCAATTCCTGCTGTGCGTAATGGCTTGAAAAAAGCGCCGCAGGAGGGCAATAGACCCCGACTGCGGCAATAATGACATACCCGGTTACTGCGCAGAGCAGCCGGAATTCAGTTCAGTTTGCTGGAAATCGATGGTGGGCGGTACTGGGATTGAACCAGTGACCCCTACAATGTCAAAAACCGCCGTACGTATCCTTTTTGCTGAAGGCGTCATTCGATACAGACGCCTAGTGTCTCTGCACAGTGATTTTGACGTTTTGCTGTAGGTTTTTCATCGCAGAA
>NZ_CFHWAF010000054.1:0-28316 GCF_984452065.1 Hoeflea sp.
GGCGGCGCGCGCATCGCCGCCTTCGAGACGGCCCAGCGGACCGACCAGCCATGGCTTCATGCACGGGAGGAAGAATGATGAGCGTGAACGCCCAGGAAAACTATGCCGGTGTCTACGACAACAAGGTCGGTTTCAGCGGCAGCCCGGCATTGATTATGGTCGATTTCGCCCATGCCTATTTCGATCCGCAATGTGCCCTTTATGCCGGCGTCGACGAGGCGCTGGCATCGGCACTGCGCATTCGCGAGCGTGCGCATGCGGCGGGCATTCCGGTAGTACTGACGCGCGTCATCTATCAGAAAGGCGGCAGCGATGGCGGCCGCTTCTTTGAAAAGGCAAAGCCGCTTGAGGCCTTTATCGAAGGAAGGCGGACCGCCGAATTCGCCGACGGTCTCGTGCCGCAGTCAGGCGAGCTGATCGTCTCCAAGCAATATCCCAGTTCGTTTTTCGGCACCTCGCTTGCCTCGACCCTGCACGCTCGTGGTGTGGATGGTGTCATCCTTACCGGACTGACCACCAGCGGCTGCGTGCGCGCGACCTGCGTCGACGCGATGTCGCACGGCTTCATAACCAGCGTCGTCGCAGAGGCTTGCGGCGACCGCCACGAGGCACCGCATGAAGCCAATCTGTTCGATATGAACGCGAAATATGCTGATGTTGTCTCCGAGGCCGAGACAATCACTTTCCTGGACGGACTCGCCGAGAGGAGCGATTCTTGACCGCCGCCAATGCCCCGCGCCGGATCGCGGTGATCGGTGCCTGCGGTGGCATCGGACGGGCGCTGGTGCAGTCGCTGGTCGAAGGCGGCCACGATGTGCTGGCCCTCGACCTGCCAGCCTCGCTCGATCGACACAGGCCGCAGGTGCCAGCGATGGCCATCGACGTGCTTTCAGCCGATTCCATCGACGTGGCCGCTTCGGAACTTGCCGGCAAGGTCGAGCGCCTTGATGGTCTGGTAAATCTGGCCGGCTATACGCGTGGGGTAACCGCGCTGGCTGAGACCGGCACGGATGTCTTCGACGACACTATTGCAGGCAATCTGCGCGGCATGTTCCTGTCGACTAAGGCCCTGCTGCCCTCGATGGCGGAAGGCGGTGCCGTTGTCATGGTGTCATCCGGACTGGCGCAGTTCATCCGGCCGGGCCATGGCGCATATGCTGCCGCCAAGGCGGGTGTGATCGCGCTTGCCAAGACCTTCGCGCTCGAATGCGCGCCGCATGTCAGGGTCAACGCGGTTGCACCCGGGCCAGTCCAAACCGCCTTTCTGACGGGCGGCACGGGCCGCTCCAACGAAGATCAGGCAAGCCTTGTCAGTCCAGAGCAGTTCGCCGCCGCCGTGCCGTTGGGGCGGATTGCCCACCCTGCCGACGTCGTGGGTCCCGTCGAATTCTTGCTGGGGCCACAGAGTGCGTTCATGACGGGTCAGGTCCTGTGGGTCAATGGCGGCGCCTATATGCCCTGAACCGCATTGCCTTCCAAAACCGCTCATCCTGCGTTTGCCGATCACCGACGATGGGCCTCAGCGATCGTTATCGCTGACCGTCAGGGGGTAACAGTACCGGCCATTGCCAAGCTTGAATTCCCCCTTGTAGTCCACGCACCACAGCTGGTTCGGCATATGGGCTTTGGAAAGGGCTGTGCCTTGCGCCTTGGTGCGTCGTCGCTGATGGGCGCGCTTGACCAGACCATGGCGGTCGAGAACCGCATGCACCGTGCTGGTGGCCGGAAACCGCACGTCACCGGCCAGGCGCCGGACCAGCAGTTCGCGGATCTTGCGTGCACCCCAATGGGGCTTGTCCTTCTTCAGCCGTACGATCTCCTGTTCCAACTGGAAGGGCAACTGGTTGGCGTAGCGCACTGGCCGGCGCGACCGGTCGCACAGAGCCTCAATACCGTGTGCCTTGTAGCGATTGAAGATCTTGTAACCGGTCTTGCGCGAAATCCCGAACTCCCGGTACAGCGCGCTCATGCCCTCTCCATCCAGAAGACGGGCGACGCGGCCCCATCCGGGCCGCCTTCTTCGTTCTGACGCCCACGACGGTTGTCCATCCCCGAAGCCATCGTCGTCAGCATCTGCTCGTCCTCCGGATGAACGGGTGTCTTCTTGCCCGATGCCAGGGTGAGGATGCCGGCAAGGTCGCCTTCCAGCCAAAGATCGGCTTCATCATCCTCGCCGGGTCCAACAACGATGCGGCCAACGAGCGAGCGGACATCGTCGCTCGCTTCGAGCCGCGTTTGCTCGTCCGGAAGCGCCGTGAACAAGCCATCGACGCGCTTGCGATACTCTTCGGCCATGCCGGGATGGAGCAGTGCCGGCGGTTCCTCGACATCTTCGAGCTCGCGCAGGAGCTGTTCCTTGCGGTCTTCCAGCGCATCCGTCATGGAGTAGCCGCCGCCGCATTCGGCGCATTTGATCCGATGACCTCTGTGTGCTCGGCAAGGCCCCGGCGGCGGACATGCTGGCGGTGGTTGAGCAACTCATGGAAGGTCTGAGGCTTCCGATCAACGAACGCAAGACCCGATGCCTGCGGTGTCCGCAGGAACCGCTTGAGTTCCTCGGCTACCGGATTGGACGCACCTACCGCCCGAATGGGGGAGAAGCCTATATCGGTACTCGCCCAGGCAAGGCGAGCGTTCACAGCATCTGCCGTAAGATCAGCGAAATGACGACGAATAAGCACGGACTGCGGCCCCGACAGGAGATGGTGGAACGCTTGAACCGGACAATGACCGGATGGGCGAACTACTTCTGCCTGGGACAGGTCAGCCCTGCCTACAGAGCCGTCGATCAACACGCGACGAAGCGGCTGCGTCAGTGGCTCTGCCGAAAGCACAAGGTGCGGTCCGGGACATCTGTGCGGTTCAGTGACAGCAGCCGTCCAACGTCTTTCCAAATTTGTCGACCACCCGGTAGAGATAGAACCATTCGCCGTTCACGCGGACGTAGGTTTCATCCTTTCGCCAGGACCGATCCGCAGGACGTTTGCGGCGGCAGCTTCGTCGGCCACCTGACCGGCGCGCTTGGTGACCCACCGGTTGAGCGTCGCATGATCGAACTTCACGCCGCGTTCGGCGAGGGTTTCTTCAAAGTCGCGTTATGAAACACCGTAGCGGACGTAGAAGAAGACCGCGAACGGGGTCACGTCCCTGGGAAACGAGCATCTTTGAACGAAACAGCCATCGCAAGTCTCCAGAACGCGGGAAAATCAACGACGAACCAATACTTCTACATCGGTCAATGAAAAGTTGACGACAGTTCCCCGAGAGGCCGGTAAAATGACCCCAAAAGGGTCAACGACTATCCAAGATAATTGCTTGCAATTCGACACCCCTTGCGCATGTTTAGCTCGCGTGAAAGCTATAAACTCGCTGGATCGACGACCTTAGACGAATGAGACACGCAGTGCCGACCACAAAGAAGATCATCAATCGCCCCGATGCCCTGATCAATGAACTCATCGAGGGAATGGTCTCCGCCCATCCGGAAGAAATTATGGTGGCGGGAGACACAGGCCGGGCTGTCGTTGCTAAGCATGGGCCGCGCGACGGCAAGGTCGGCATAGTGATTGGGGGCGGCTCCGGGCATGAGCCGGCCTTTGCTTGCTATGTCGGAAAAGGGTTGGCGGACGCGGCGGCGATCGGGAACATATTTGCATCCCCGTCTCCCGCACATATCGTTGATGCTGCGATTGCCGCAGAACGCGGCGCCGGTGTTCTTTTTCTCTATGGTAATTACGCGGGCGATGTCATGAACTTTGACATGGCATCCGACCTCCTGGCGCAGGACGGTGTTACGGCACGATCGTTCCTGGTCACCGATGATGTTGCCTCCGCACCGCCAGAACGCGCGCATGAACGGCGCGGCATCGCGGGTGATTTCTTTGTCTTCAAGGTGGCCGGGGCGGCGGCCGATTGCGGTCTTTCGCTGGAGAAAGTAGAGGAAGCCGCAACGCGCGCCAACACGAACACGCGAACGATGGGCGTGGCTTTGTCCCCCTGTTCAATGCCACAGACCGGAAAGGCCAATTTCGACATCCCTGACGGCCAAATGGAAGTGGGCATGGGGATCCACGGTGAGCCTGGGGTTGAACGCACGACCATCGGAACGGCGGATGACATCAGCGACCGGTTGCTCGCACCCATCTTGCAGGAACTTGCCTGTAGTGAAGGCGATCGTGTTGCTGTTCTCGTGAATGGATTGGGCTCGACCACCTTGCTGGAACAGTACCTCGTGCACCGCAGAGTGGCCGAAGTGCTGAAGGAAAAAAAGATCCGCATTCATCACAGTTGGGTCGGGGAATATTGCACGTCATTGGAAATGGCCGGTCTTTCGGTCACGCTGATGAAGCTCGACAACGATTTGACAAAATGGCTGGATCACCCCTGTGACACGCCCGCCTTGCGGGTCGGAGCGACACCGAAACCCGCAGCGGGGGCAGGCGGCCACACAAAATCTCAAAAGGTGAAAGCAAAACCCCGTCACACCTCCCGCAGCACGGCGCCCCTGATCCCTGAAGGTGATGTGACGCCGGAAAAATTTCGAGCGGCTCTGCTTGAAGTTGCAGCGGAAATGTTCGCTCAAAAGGCGTATTTTTGCGAGCTCGATGGTGCGATCGGCGACGGCGATCATGGTGTGACAATGGATCTGGGGTGGCGCGCCATTGCCGATCAGCTGCGTGAAAGAGATGCGCGAGAGCAAACGATCTCGCAAATCTGCGACCTGTGCGCGGAGGCGTTTTTGAATGCCGTTGGCGCCTCTGCCGGGCCTTTATATGCCTCTGCGTTCCAGTCCGCGGCCACAGCCGTTGAAGACCGGCTCAATCTTGATCCTGCTGCGACCGCGCGTTGGGTAGCAGGAATGGCCCGAGGGATCGAAGAACGCGGCAAAGCGCGCATTGGTGAAAAGACCATGGTGGATGCATGGCGTCCCGCTGCGGATACGGCAGCTCTTTCAGCAAAGTCAGCCCAGTCATCCGAGGAGGTTATGCAGGCCGCCGCAGACGCGGCGCTCGCCGGTGCGGAATCCACGAAGGAACTGATAAGCGCCAGGGGCCGCTCCAAAGCATTGGCCGATCGCGCAAGGGGGCATCTTGACCCTGGCGCGGTCTCTTCGGCGACGATATTGCGCACATTGGCATCGGCGCTTCGATCATTGCCGGGGCAATAAAGGTACCGCCGTTCAGCCTGCGCGGGTGAGATTATAGAATGGATTGACCGGTTTTGGCCCAGTCCTGGGTAAATTGCCGCAGTCCTTTATCCGTCAGGACATGTTTCGCCAAACCCTTGATGACATCGGGCGGGACAGTTGCAACATCCGCGCCCGCAATGGCGGCCTCCTTCACATGGTTGGACGTGCGTACCGATGCGGCCAGCACATTGGTCCTGAATTCGTAGTTGTCATAGATCGTGCGAATGTCCCGGATCAGTTCCATGCCGTCGAGCCCCAGGTCGTCCAAGCGTCCCAAAAACGGTGAAATGTAGGTGGCTCCGGCTTTGGCGGCCAAAAGCGCCTGGGTGGCGGAGAAGCATAAGGTCACATTGGTTTTGACACCTTTCGCCGTAAAGTGACGACACGCTTTCAGACCATCGAGCGTCAAGGGAAGCTTGATCACCACATTGTCGGCGATCTTTGCAAGATGAGTGCCTTCCGCGATCATCGCCTCGGCCTCGGTCGCTGCAACTTCAGCCGACACCGGACCTGCTACGATGCCGCAAATCTCTGCAATCACCTCTTTGAAATCGCGCTCCGTTTTCGCGATGAGTGTTGGATTGGTGGTTACGCCATCCAAGAGTCCGTAGTCATTCAACTCTTTGATGTCTTCGGCAATGGCGGTGTCTACAAAAAATTTCATTTCATGACTCTGTTTGGCTGTGGAGGTTTCGGGCGTCCAACAAATAAGACCCGGGAGCAATGGCCTTGAGCGAAGCAATGCGTCAGGTACCGATGATCCACGGTATGCCGGAGATGTAGTCGGGCTTGAATAAAATCACAACATAAAATAACAATAACACAAGATATATGTTGTTTATGCGCCATGCAGTGATATTATCACGTGCGATACAGATCGATGTGTTACGCTTGGACGTGAAGGGATGACGCAATGAAGCGCGAAGAACGTCAACAGGCGATCATGGATTTACTGGTCGCGGCGGGATCTGCCGGTCTCGATGAACTGGCCCGACGCTTTGACGTTTCAAAGATGACCGTGCATCGCGATCTGGATGAGCTGGAAAGCTCTGGATTGCTTCGCAAGATTCGGGGTGGTGCTACAATCGAGGCGGGCACACAGTTTGAAAGCAATTTCAATTTTCGCGAGAAACAGGGCGTTGCCGCGAAAGTGGCCATTACACAATCGGCGCTTCAGCTTATAGAACCCGGCATGACCGTCATCATCAATGATGGCTCCACCGCGGCCGTTTTGGGTAAGCTGCTTGTGGATATTCGGCCTTTGACCGTGATTACGAACAATGTTGCCGTGCTTGATGCGCTTAAGGGGCTCACCGGCATCACATTGATGTCGCCGGGCGGCACATTCTCCAAAAAGTACAATGGATTTTTCGGCAAGTTGACCGAGGACTCGCTCAGCTGCCTGCGGGTTGATGTGGCGTTCATTTCGTCGCCGGCGGTCTGCGGGACCGAGGTCTTTCACATGGACGAAACCGTAACGCGCACCAAGCGGGCGATGATGGCGGCGGCAGCGCGATCCGTCCTGCTGATCAACCATACGCGTATGGAATCCCAGGCGCTTTACAAATTCGCCGACCTGCACGAGTTTGCGGCGGTCATAACAGACGCACAGCCGCCCGCTTCCGTTGCCAGCGCCCTCGCATCTGCAGGCATTTCAATTACGGTTGCAGAAATCCAGGAGCATTAGGCATGGCGGCGCCGCTGTTCTGGATCGGAACCAGTTGGAAGATGAACAAGGTTCTGGCGGAAGCCCTGGTTTTTGCCGATGGACTTAAAGCAGACGATCAGAACACGGACCCGCGCATTCAGCGGTTTGTCATCCCGCCCTTTACGAGTGCGCGCGAGGTGCGGCGCGCTCTTGCCGGCACATCTGTGAAGGTCGGCGCACAAAACATGCATTGGGCCGATCAGGGAGCCTGGACCGGAGAAGTATCGCCGGTCATGCTCAGGGACTGCGGTCTCGACCTGGTGGAACTTGGACATTCCGAGCGCCGCGCCCATTTCGGCGAAACCAACGAAACAGTGGGGTTGAAAACCGCAGCGGCAGTGCGACACGGTTTGATCCCGTTAATCTGCATTGGCGAGACTTTGGAGGAACGCGAAGCCGGACGTGCCGGGGACGTCTTGGCAGAGCAGGTCAGGGCCGCGCTGTCGCCTGTCGCCGACCATGATGTCGCGGCTCCGGTTTTGCTGGCTTACGAGCCGGTCTGGGCCATCGGCGACGGCGGGATCCCCGCAACTTCCGACTATGCTGACGCGCGGCAGGCCGAGGTCATCAGCGTTGCGGGCGATATTTTGGACCGCAAGGTTCCATGCCTCTACGGCGGCTCGGTCAACCCCGGGAACTGTGTGGAGCTTATCACCAGTGACCACGTGGATGGATTGTTCATTGGGCGATCAGCCTGGGACGTTGACGAATATCTGGGCATTCTCTCTCAGTGCAGCGCAGCCATTTGAAAGGAAACATCATGAAACTTGCCATAGCCGGCGATAGCGCTGGAGAAGGGCTCGCAAAAACCCTCGCGGAACACCTGAGCAAAGCACATGACGTCAGCGAGGTTTCCCGAACGCCGGATGGACCGGACGCCTTTTATGCCAACCTGTCTGATCGTGTGGCCACAGCGGTTTTGGACGGCACATATGACCGTGCGATTCTGATTTGCGGCACCGGGATCGGCGTTGCCCTGAGCGCCAATAAAGTGCCGGGCATTCGCGCGGCCCAATGCCACGATACGTACTCGGCACAGCGCGCTGCCCTTTCCAACAACGCCCAGATCATCACCATGGGTGCCCGGGTCGTTGGACCGGAGCTTGCCAAATCAGTCGCAGAAGCCTTTCTGGCCGAAACTTTCGATCCGAACGGCCGCTCTGCCGGAAATGTGCAAGCGATCAATGAGATTGATGCCAAGTACAACAAGGCCTGAATAGTCATAGGGTCAGGTCTCGGGATGGCATCGGCTCGACAACGGCTGTGTCGTGATTGGGCGTTTCCGAGAACCGGGCATGAGCCGGAAATATTGGGAGGTCTGGATGGCACCATCCACGGACATTATCATTGGAATTGACGCCGGGACCTCCGTGATCAAAGCGGTCGCATTTGACCTATCGGGTGTGCAACTGGCGGTCTCCTCGGTCAGAAACACCTACGCGACGAAACGGGACGGTTCAGCAATCCAATCCATGGATCAAACCTGGTCCGACTGCGCGACGGCAATACGCGGCCTGAGCGACAAGATCAGCGGGTTGGCCGAGCGTGTAGCAGCCATCGGCGTGACCGGTCAGGGCGACGGCACCTGGTTGGTCGGAGCAGACAACACCCCGGTTTCAGACGCGTGGCTGTGGCTCGATGCACGCGCCGCTCAAACCGTAAATGAGCTCGCCCGGTCCCCTGGAGATGTTGCCCGGTTCGAGGCCACCGGCACTGGTCTGAATACCTGCCAGCAGGGCAGTCAGATAGCTCATATGGCCAGACACTATCCCGAGCTGTTGGCTGAGGCCAGGGTAGCCCTTCATTGCAAGGACTGGCTTTACCTCAATCTTACCGGCGTGGCCGCGACGGATCCCTCTGAAGCGAGTTTCACCTTTGGGGATTTTCGTACCCGATCCTACAGCGATACGGTGATCGATGCGCTGCAGCTCAGGCCATATCGCCAACTCTTGCCCGATATTCTGGACGGGGTCGAAACGACCCATCCCTTGACTGCCGATGCCGCGAAAGCCACCGGGCTGTTGCAAGACACGCCGGTGTCTCTGGGTTATGTTGATATGGTGATGACCGCACTTGGCGCCGGTGTGCATACCGGCGAAGCCAATGTCGCATGTTCGATAATCGGGTCTACCGGCGTGCACCTGCGGGGTGTTTCGGCCGACGGGGTGCATCTCAACACGGAACGCACGGGATACGTCATCTGTTTGCCGGTTCCCGAACGGGTCACGCAGGTGCAAACGAACATGGCCGCCACCCTGAATATCGACTGGGCGTTGGATCTCGCGGCCGATCTGCTCGGGCAGTTCGGTCAGGTTCCGGATCGCTCCGAGCTGGTCGGGCGCATCGACGACTGGCTGCGGGGCAGCGCGCCCGGGCGCCTGGTGTACCATCCCTATATTTCGGATGCCGGGGAACGGGGCCCCTTCGTCAATGACAGTGCCCGCGCGAGCGTGATTGGACTGAACGCGGGGCATCGGTTCGCCGACATTACACGCGCCGTGGTGGATAGCCTGGGAATGGCGGCGCGGGATTGTTATGGCGCGATGGGGGCCTTGCCCGATGAGCTGCGCATCGCCGGTGGCGCGGCGCAATCCCCGGCATTGCGGCAGGTCTTTTCCGGCGCACTGAACACACCGATCCGGGTTTCCACACGGGGCGAAGCCGGCGCGGCAGGCTGTGGCATGATGGCGGCGGTTGCGGTTGGGGCGTATACGGACATGGATGCGTGTATTGAAGATTGGGTCCGGCCTTACCTGGGCGACAAGGAAGCCCCGGTCCCGGACCTCACAAGGACCTATGACCGCCTATTTCAGACATACCAGCAATCGCGGGAAATTTTACCGCCCATCTGGGCGGAGCTTGCCGCGCAACGGTCCGAACAGACGAGGGGGAACATGTGAGCGATATTCCAAAGGTCGATCTGTTCGTCATCGGCGGTGGAATTAACGGCGCCGGCATCGCACGCGATGCCGCGGGCCGCGGGCTTAGCGTCGCTCTATGCGAGAAAGACGACCTGGCCCAGGGAACATCGTCCCGCTCGGGCAAGCTGGTGCATGGCGGGTTGCGCTATCTGGAATACTACGAGTTTCGGTTGGTGCGTGAAGCACTGATCGAGCGCGAGGTCCTGCTGCGCAACGCACCGCATATTATCTGGCCCATGCGGTTTGTGTTGCCACACTCTCCCCTGGATCGGCCCGCATGGCTGATCCGGCTGGGTTTGTTCCTCTACGATCACCTCGGCGGACGCAAGAGGCTGCCCGGCACAAGGTCCCTGCGGTTTGCGCAGGACCCTGAGGGCGCGCCGCTGTTGAACAAATATACAAAGGGGTTCGAATATTCCGACTGCTGGGTGGATGATGCGCGTCTGGTGGTTCTGAACGTGCTGGATGCGGCGGAACGTGGAGCAACCGTCCTGACGCGCGCGCAGTGCGTCTCGGCGTGTCGGGATAACGGCATCTGGCGCATCCGGACACAGCACGCGATGACGGAGGCTGTGCAAGACTTCGAAGCCAAGGTCGTCGTGAACGCGGCCGGTCCCTGGGTCAGGGATGTGATCAATCAGGTCGCCGGGTCGAACTCGACCCGGAACGTAAGGCTTGTCAAAGGGTCTCATATCATCGTGCCGAAATTCTGGGATGGGGAACACGCCTATCTTGTTCAGAACGACGACAAGAGGGTGATTTTCATAAATCCCTACGAGGGTGACAAGTCGCTGATCGGCACCACTGACATCGCCTATGAGGGGCGCGCGGAAGACGTCACGGCGGATGAGGCCGAAATCCGGTATCTGCTGGACGCCACAAACCGATACTTCAAGGAAAAGCTCGTTCGGGATGATGTGATCGAGCATTTTTCAGGTGTACGGTCGCTCTTCGATGATGGGCAGGGAAACCCCTCGGCGGTAACGCGGGACTATGTGTTCGATCTCGATGAAACCGGCGGCGCGCCCCTGCTGAACATCTTCGGCGGCAAGATCACCACGTTCCGGGAACTGGCGCAGCGCGGCATGCACCAGCTGAAGAAGTTTTTCCCGCAAATGGGCAGGGATTGGACAGCCACGGCTGCCCTCCCGGGCGGCGATATGATCGATGCGGATTTTGAGGCGTTTCGGAACGAAATAAAGCAAGGCTATCCTTGGATGCCGCGTGCCTTGCGTCAGCATTATGCCCGCCTCTATGGCACCCGGATAGCACAGATTGCCGGCACTGCGAGGTCCCTCAGTGAATTGGGACGGCACTTCGGCGGGATGCTTTACGAGGCCGAAGTTCGGTATCTTGTGTCCCATGAATGGGCGCAGACAGCAGAAGATGTTTTATGGCGGCGCACCAAGCATCAACTGCATTTGACCGCGTCGGAGCGCGCGGATTTTGAACAATGGTTTAACGCGGAACTGGCACAGGCGGCGTGAAATGAATTTGACCTTGGCCCTCAACACCAACCCGCTGGTGAACCGCTTTGCGGAACCGCCGGATCTTATCGACACGACAGCGCGCGATTTGCGGATCCGCGACCTGCAACTGACGCATGAGTTTATCAACCCCAGTTGGCCGGCAGCGGTGATACGGCGACTGTCCCGCGAGATGGACAGGGCCTGCCAGCGGACCGGGGTACGCATCACCTCGGGGATGACCGGGCCATACGGACGACTGAACCATTTCGGGCATCCCGACAGGGATGTGCGGCGCTACTATGTCGATTGGTTCAAGACCTTCGCGGATATCATCGCAGACCTGGGCGGACGCGCCGTCGGGACGCAATTCGCGATTTTCACTTACCGTGATTTCGATGATCCGACACGTCGTGAGGAGCTGATCCGGATCGCTTTCGATTGCTGGGCAGAGGTGGCGGACCATGCCCATGCGGCCGGACTTGACCATGTGTTCTGGGAGCCAATGAGCATTGGACGTGAATTTGGCGAAACCATAGCCGCAGCGTTGGCACTTCAAGATCGGTTGAGCGCCCTGAACACCGCTGTGCCCGTCAAGATGATGGCGGACATCGATCATGGCGACGTGACCTCCTCCGATCCGGATGACATAGACCCCTATGCCTGGGCGCGCGCCGTGCCGAAAGTCTCACCGATTATTCACATCAAGCAGAGCCTGATGGACAAGGGCGGACATAGACCCTTCACGGCGGAACATAATGCAAAGGGTCGAATATCGCCCAAGCCGTTGCTCCAGGCTTTGGCGGAAGGCGGCGCGGTCAATAACGAGATTTGTCTTGAATTGAGCTTTAAGGAGCGCGAGCCGAATGACCGTGCGGTGATCGCGGATATCGCGGAAAGCGTTGCCTATTGGGACCCGCATATTGACAGCGGGGCCGGGTCATTGCGGGAATAATGACTCCGAAACAGTTCACGCACCGCTGAACGCCGATCCGCTTGCAGCCTGGTCGCATGACGCTTCCATGTGCCATTGGCGACGACCCAATGTCGGACAATATGCCGAAAGCGCGCATGTCAGGAGAAAGATCATCGCCTTCTGGTGCCACGACCGTCATGAAATCACAAATGTATCAAGAAATGATGTGAAATTAACACTTGACGATGATATCTTCGTCTTTCTACAGTCATTTCAGAGCCTGCGAGCGTTCAAGCATCGGCGCTTTCAGGGGGAGGATAATTCATGGAGAGTGGCAGAAATCCTGCTTTACAGAGCATTTCGGGTTTCGTTTCTCGCAACGTCATAGTGAGCCTCATCGCCATCGTCGTCGTTCTTGGCGCGATCGCGCTTGATACAACCGTTGTTAAAATCGGTTCAGAAGAGGATCAGCGGCAGGCTGCTTTTGATCCCGATGCTTTCGGCAAGGCAGAGTTCCCCCGGATCAGTGAAGCGGTACGCGCGCGCGCAGTACAGGCTCCGGTATTGGCACAGGCCATTTTGGACGACAAGAAAGCCGCCATTGAAAGCTACGGCACACCGGGCGGCATTGGGGCATATATGCCGGTGCAGCTTGAAGGTGTGTTGGGGCAAAGCAAATCCGGCGTTTTTGACCTGACCGTGGATGGAATGCCGGAAGGGACCCGGGTGCGCCTGCAGACCGGACCGGCAATCAATGGCACCGAGCTGAGAGATATCACCGGAGACATCGTTTTCGGCGCGTTTAAAAATCAGATCGAGTTTCAGGATGCGGGAGCCGGGATCAACCGCGCAATGGCATCTGATGTCCTGAGCGATCTGGATCGCGATTCCATGACCGGCAAGTCTGTGTCGGTTGTCGGTGTGTTCAACCTGATCAATCCGAAGAACTGGTTGATTACCCCCGTGTCACTGGAGGTGCAGTGATGGCGGATGTCGTTCTTGCCGCGCGGGACATCTCCAAGAGTTTTGGCGCGGTTCAGGCATTGCGCCATGTGAATTTCGACGTGCGGCGCGGACAAGTAACGACCCTGTTCGGAGAGAACGGGGCAGGCAAAAGCACGCTCATGAAGATTTTGTCGGGTGTCTACCAACCGACGAGCGGGGAAGTTCTGGTCGAAGGCAGGCCGGTACATCTGACCTCACCCGTTGATGCGCGAAACCTGGGTATTTCGATTATTCACCAGGAGTTGTCGCTGTCGCCAAATATGACCGTGCGCGACAACATCTTCATGGGGCGCGAGATCACGGGTCCGTCCGGCGTGAACTATGCTGAGGAAGAACGGCAGGCACGTGAACTGATGCGGGAACTGGAGGAGGAGATCGACCCCCTCACCGTGGTTGAAGATCTGCGGTTGGGGCAGCAGCAGATTGTGGAAATCGCTCGTGCTCTATCAGTTAATTCCAACATCCTGATCATGGATGAGCCGACATCGGCTCTGTCAGCATCCGAGGTCGATGTGCTTTTCAAAGTCATCGGCGACCTCAAGGCGCGTGGCGTATCCATTGTCTATATCTCGCACCATCTGGAAGAGGCACTGACAATCACTGATCATGCGGTGGTTCTTCGCGACGGGGCCATGACGGCCGCAGCCCCGCGCGCCGAAATCAATCTGGAGTGGATCGTGCGGAACATGGTCGGCGAGAACTTCGATCTCGGCGTCCCACCGGACGACGGCAAGATCGGCGAGCCCGCTTTGTCGATCAGCGGATTGATCGTGCCGCAAGCATCCGGCCATGGATACGCTGTCGACAATTTGAACCTCGAGGTGCGCACCGGCGAGATCGTCTGTATCTATGGCCTCATGGGGGCCGGCCGCACCGAGATGATGGAATGTGTCGCCGGACGGCTGCCGCAGAGCGCCGGCGAGATCCGCCTGAACGGGCGCGACGTGACTGGCTTATCCATTTCGGACCGGATCGCCGCCGGACTTGTGTTGGTGCCCGAAGACCGGCAACGCGATGGCCTGGTTCAAACGATGAGTGTAGGGCGAAATCTCTCACTGGCTTCCATTGGGAACTTTACCCGGAACCTTTTCACCGATCGCGCCCGCGAGGATGCGATCATAGACGAATCCATCCGCACAGTAACGGTAAAGACCGACGGGCCGGCAGCTCCGATCTCATCGCTGTCCGGGGGCAACCAGCAAAAAGTGGTGATCGGCAAGATGCTGGCCACGCGGCCATCCGTCATTTTGTTGGATGAGCCGAGCCGAGGCATTGATATTGGCGCCAAGGCGGAAGTCTTCCGTATCCTTGCCGAACGCGCCGCTGAGGGAATGGCCGTGATCTATTCAACCTCGGAGGTTGGCGAATGCCTGTCCATCGCGCATCGGATCATTGTGATGCGCCGCGGCAGGATAGCCGCGGAATTCTCTCACGACACAACCAAAGAAGCCATTATGGCCGCATCTGGCGAATCCCTGGCGGCCTAACATGACAGAAGAGCGAGCAGATTTGGCCGACACCTCTATTGACGCCAAGAGCAAGAGAAAATCCGGGCTGGACCTTCGAACGTTGCTGTTGGAAGGGCGAGCTTTCTTCGCATTGATTGCCATCATTCTTACATTCTCGTTCCTGTCACCAAACTATGCGACGGTCTCGAATTTTTTGATCATGATGAACCAATCCGCCATCTTTGGTCTTTTGGCCATTGGAATGGTCTTGGTGATCCTGAATGGCGGAATTGATCTGTCGGTCGGATCGGTTCTTGGCCTTGCCGGCGTTTTCGCCGGCTTCCTGATGCAAGGGGTGGAATTGAAGTGGGCGGGCGTCGTCGTCTATCCGCCGGTCTGGGCGGTGGTGGTTCTGACCATCGGGCTGGGCGCATTTGTCGGCTTTGTGAATGGCATCCTGATAGCGATCTTCAAGGTGCCGGCATTCGTCGCGACGCTTGGTTCGCTCTATGTTGCACGCGGCGTCGCGCTGCTCATGACAAATGGCCTGACCTTCAACAATCTCGATGGCAATCCGGAGCTGGGCAATACCGGCTTCAACTGGCTCGGCTTCAACCGTCTGGCCGGGGTTCCCATCGGAGTGTGGGTACTGATTTCGGTGGCGATCCTGGCCGGATTGCTGCTATCCCGCTCGGCATTTGGGCGTTGGCTTTACGCATCCGGCGGCAATGCACGCGCGGCAGAACTCTCGGGCGTGCCTGTCAAGCGTGTGCAGATCACGGTTTACATGTTGTCAGGTACATGTGCCGCCATCGCGGGATTGGTGCTGTCGTCTCAATTGACCTCCGCCGGACCGAACGCGGGCTTTACCTATGAGCTAACCGCAATTGCCGCAGTGGTGGTCGGCGGCGCGTCCTTGATGGGAGGGCGGGGCACGGTTCGGGGCACGCTCCTGGGTACTTTTGTTATCGTATTCCTGTCAGCCGGCCTCGTAATTACGGGCGTCTCTTTCTACTGGCAGACCGTCTTCACCGGCGCGGTCATCGTGCTCGCGGTCATGGTCAATTCAATTCAATACGGCGGTTCGAGACAGCGCAGCTGACCGGATCACCACTTCGCATGGTCGAAGGGTGGTAAAGCCCCAGACCGCAATCGTCGGATATCCGGCACAATAAAACTGGAGGAACTACAATGACTAAACTGACAAGACGGCAAGCCCTGCTGACTGGCGCTGCCGCGGTGACCGCCGCGTCCCTGCCAAAGATCGCATCGGCCCAGAGCAAAGGGCTCATCTCGATCATCGTGAACGATCCGGCCAACCCGTACTGGTTTACCGAAGGTGAAGTCGCAAAGGCCACAGCGGAGGAGTTGGGCTATGAAGCGACCGTGTCTGCACACCGCGGCGATACAAACCTGGAATCAAATCTGGTTGACGCGGCGATCACCAACGGCGCCAAGGCTGTTATTCTGGACCCGGCCAACGCCGATGGTTCCGTCGGAGTGGTTCGCAAGGCGACGGAAGCCGGCATTGCCGTATTCCTGGTGAATGCGGAAATCAATGAATCCGGTATCGCAATCGGGCAGCTTGTTTCGAACAACGCCCAGGGCGCTGCGATCGGTGCCATTGCCTGGCAAGAGATTGTCGGCGAGGAAGCCAGGTATGTTGAATTCTACGGCAACCCGGCCGACAACAATGCGGCAACCCGTTCAAACGGCTATAATACAGTGATCAGCCAGTACCCGGGCCTCGTGAAAGTCGCCGAAGAAGTGGCCAACTGGGACCGGACGCAAGGCTACAACAAAATGCAGTCGATCATGCAGGCGACACCTGATTTCGACGCGGTTATTTCCGGTAACGATGAAATGGCGCTCGGTGCAATTGCCGCAATGAAAGAAGCGCAAAAGCTGGAAGGCGTGATCGTCGGCGGTTTTGACGGCTCGCCTGACGCGGTCGATGCGATTAAAGCGGGCGAGATGGCATATACGGTCCTGCAACCGGTCGCTATCTTCTCGCGCGAAGCAGTTGTTCAGGCGGATCATTACATCAAAAATGGCTCTGCCCTTGTGGCCGAAGAAAAGCAGCTGTTCGATTGCTTGCTGATCACGCCGGACAACGTCGACAAATACACCGCGGCCTTCACGCTGTCGGGTTAAATTTATCACGAGGGGCGCCGTCTCGATGACGCCCCTTTCCTCTATCTCGTCCTGTGGTGCTATGGCCTATATTCTAGGGGTCGACAATGGTTTAACCGTATCCAAAGCGGTGCTCTTCGACGCTGTCGGCAATGCTGTTGCCACGGCGCGCAGGAGGGTTCCGCAGTCGATGCCTGCCGCCCGTTTTGTTGAGCGTGATATGGACGTCCTGTGGCGCGAAACTGCTCTGGCAATATGTGAGGTGCTGACGGTTTCAGGTATAAGCGCCGCCGACGTTGCGGCCGTCGCTGCGACCGCGCATGGCGATGGGCTCTACTTGGTGGATGCCCAGGCCCGGCCCCTTCGCCCCGGTATATTGTCCCTGGACAGCCGGGGCGCCGAGATTTTGGACCGGTGGAATGCCGATGGCACGTCTGATCTCGCGCTTGCACACACGGGTCAGTTGCCTCATGCTTCAGCGCCGTCCGCCTTGCTGGCATGGGTGCGTGAGCATGAGCCCGAAGTTTTCGAGCGAATCGGAACAGTCCTGGCGGCCAAGGATTGGTTGCGGTATTGCCTCACGGGAACCTTGGGCACAGATCTGACAGAGGCCAGCACCTCGTTCACCGATGTTCACACCCAGGCCCATGCCGATGGCATTCTCGAGCTTTTTGGTCTTGAGGCCCTGGCATCCACCTTGCCGGACGTAGGCCTGCCGAGTGATGTTGTTGGGCATGTAACAGCTGCGGCGGCCGAGCAAACCGGCCTTGTTGATGGCACACCCGTCGTCGCTGGCTTGCATGATGTTACCGCCTCCGCACTCGGTATCGGTGGCTACGCGAAACGCAGTGTTGCCATTGTCGCCGGAACCTACTCGATCAACGAGACGGTAACCGACAGCCCGAAGACCAACCCGGCCTGGTTTTGCCGGAACGGCATTGCGCTGGGCGAGTGGAACAACATGGCGATCTCGCCGGCTTCCGCGGCAAACTATGATTGGTTCCTCGACACACTGATGGCGTCGGAGCGCGATACCGCAGGAGACGCGATCCACACACAAGTGGCGCGGGATGTCGCGCAGGTCGAACGCTCCAGCGTTCTGTTTCATCCGTATCTCTTCGGGTCGCCCCATGGCGCAACGGCTTCAGCCAGTTTCCTGGGCATACGGGGCTGGCATGGCAGGCCCGAAATGTTGCGCGCGGTAATCGAAGGCATTGCATTCAATCATCGCGTTCATGTCGACGCGTTGCGCGACGCATTTGAGATTGAAGGCGCACGACTGACGGGGGGCATTTCCCGCAACCCTGTTTTTTGTCAGATATTCGCGGATGCACTGGGGTTGCCGGTTGTGGTAACCGATACGGACGAAGCAGCCGCGTGGGGCGCCGCCCTTTGCGCCGGGGCAGGCGTCGGACTTTTTGACAATCCCCGACAGGAGCCGAGAGAACTTGTGTTGACAACCTATCGTCCCGAGCCTGCCCGCACGCGCGACATGGACGATTTGTTTGCCTTGCACCGACAGGTTGGAGATGCCATAGCGCCCATCTGGGAAAAGCTGGAACAACGCGGGAGCGCCCCATGAACGCCGAGCAGCGGCAAAAGGCGATTGCATCCTACGTCCTGGAACATGGCGCAGCCCGTGTTGATGAACTCGTCGACACATTCGGCGTATCGCGCATGACCATTCATCGCCACGTTGAAGAGCTCAGTCGTCAGGGCGTCGTGCGCAAACTTCGCGGGTCCGTCAGCGCGCAACCGTCCGGCGTTTACGAAAGCCTCTTCAGTTTTCGCCAATCCCGCGCGACCGAGGTGAAAAAGGCGCTGGCTGCGGAGGCTCTCAACGAGATCGCGTCGGGCGAGGTGATCGTGCTCGATGACAGCACGACCGCCAGTGAACTGGGCCCGTTGCTGGCACAAAAGGCACCGCTGACGGTGGTGACCAACAGCCTTGGCCTGACCTCGACACTGGTCTCCGTCGATGAGATATCGGTGTTGTCTCTAGGGGGCGACTATCATCCCACCTATCAGGCCTTTATCGGCCACTTGTGCGAGAACGCGCTGGCCGGGCTTCGGGTGAATACCCTGATCTGTTCAACATCCGCTGTCGATGCCGGCGTTGCTTTGATCCAGGATCCGACGGTGGCGCGCGTAAAACAGGCGATGATGCGTGCTGCAAAACACAAGGTACTGCTTGTCGATTCAGGAAAATTCGGAAAAATCGCGCTCCATGCGTTCGCCCCGCTTGCAGCCTTCGATCTGGTCATCACGGATGACGGGCTTGATGCCGAGACCGTCGAAATCCTGCAGGCCGAGGGCGTCAACTTGCGCAAAGTTGCACGACCGTGACCAAGTCGCATCCGGTCGATGTGCTCATCATCGGTGCCGGTATAAACGGCGCCGGCCTTTTCCGCGATCTGTGCGCCCAGGGTTTGACCTGTGCGATTGTGGACAAGAGCGACTTTGGGTCCGGCACGTCTGCGGCACCGTCCCGGTTGATCCACGGAGGGATCAAATATCTTGAGACCGGACAGCTGCGCCTGGTGGCCGAATCAACCCTCGAGCGCAACCTTCTGCTCCAGAACGCGCCGCATCTGGTCAAGCCGTTGCAAACGGTGATACCGATGTTTTCATGGTTGAAAGGCATCGGCGCGGCCATGCGGACCCTGCTGGGATCCACTACGGCGCCACGCAGCCGGGGTGCCTTGCTGGTCGAAGCGGGTCTCGCGATTTACGACTTTTACGGCCGTCGGCATCGCGTCATGCCGAAGCACCGCTTCTGGTCAAAGGCCCGCGCAAAAAGAGAATTGCCGGCACTGACCGACAAAGCGGTCGCGGCAGGGACATATTATGACGCAATGATCTCGGCGCCGGAACGTCTGGTGATGGAACTTGTGCAAGACGGGCTTCGGGCACAACGCGACGCCGCAGCGTTGACCTATGCGCAGGTTGATCGGATAGACGGGGCCAATGTTCTGGTGACCGACGAAGCTGGTACATCACATGCTTACACTCCAAAGATCGTAGTTAACGCAGCGGGTCCCTGGATTGATCAAGTAAACGCACGCCTGGGTGTGTCAGCCAATCTGATAGGCGGAACAAAAGGCAGTCACATTGTTGTCGACAACTTCGAACTTGTAGCCATGCTGGACGGTCGAATGATCTACTATGAGGCTAATGACGGGCGTATTTGCCTCATTTTTGACTACCTCGGCAAGGCGCTTATCGGCTCGACAGATATCCGCGCGGATGACCCCGACAACGTGATGTGCGAGGATGACGAAATCGACTATTTCCTCGAAAGTCTCGCCGCTCTTTTACCTGGAATCCCCGTCAGGCGTGACCAGATTGTGTTCACCTATTCGGGCATTCGTCCCTTGCCCGCCTCGGACGGCACCGCGGTCGGGCTGATCAGCCGCGATCATTCTTCGCCGATTTTTGAACCCGATGATACGCGCCCTTTTCCGACCATTTCGCTCATCGGTGGAAAATGGACTACCTTTCGGGGATTTTCAGAGGAAGTCGCCGACCTGATATTGGACCGTTTGAATGTCTCTCGGCAGGTGTCGACAAAAGATCTGGCAATTGGTGGTGGAGCAGATCATCCCGGGAACGAGGATGATTGGTCCAGGGCCTTCGCTGACCCCGATCGTGCAGCCAAATTACTCAATCGATACGGCACAACGGCACGAGAGATCCTGGCCGCCGAAGCCGATAATCTGCGCATGCTCGGAAATACGCTTGACTACTCGGAACAGGAAGTCGCCTGGATCGCGGCCCATGAACACGTCGTCCATTTGGCTGATATCGTTATCCGTCGCACACAATTGGCTGTTTGCGGCGCACTGAACGCTGCAGGCCTGTCAGAAATAGCGGCGGTCGCAGGTAATGTCCTGGGATGGGACGCCGCTCGGATCGCCGATGAGATCGAAGCAACACGAAAGACTTTGTTGGAAAGGCACCATCAATTACTGTAAATGGTGCTGATCCTTCCCTTCTGGTGTACCCGCAGGAGACAGGCTGATGTGACAGACCAAGAATGTCACGAATGAGTGGGCAAACGCATATTGTTACAGGATTGGAGTGCGAACCACCCTAATGTGACAGTTTGATATGCCCAAAATCGGATATGCCCGCGTCAGCCCGTCGAGCCAGGATCTGGAAATTCAGACAGGCAGGCTGACGGGAGCAGGCCGTGAGGTCATCCGTTCGGAAACGGTTTCTGGTGTGCTTCCCGTGAAGATCGATCCGAACTGGCGACGGTGATGGAATTCCTGCGCGAAGGTGACGAGCTTGTTGTTCATCGCCTTGATCGCCTTGGCCGATCCGCCCGAGATGTGCTGAACTTGGTGCATGAGCTGGACGCCGGAGGCGCATCTCTCCGCGTACTCGAACCCGAAGTTACCACGGCCGGAAGCATGGGCCGCATGGTCATCACCGTTCTGGGTATGGTGGCCGACATGGAACTCAAGTTCATTCGCGACAGGCAGCGCGCCGGGATCGAGGCTGCCAAAGACAAAGGTGTTTATAAAGGGCGGCGGAAATCCGTAAGCTTGCAAACGAAGGCGTTGCTAAGGCCAAGATTGCCCGTGACTTGGGAGTGTCAAGAATGACCGTCTATCGGGCGCTGACAGATGCCGAAACTGAAGCGGATCTTAACTAAGTTTCTCCGTGAAGGCCCAAACGCAAATGCAGAACCTATGTCTTGAACCCTCTTGAACGCATGAACGCTGAAGGCGACTGCCCCATAACGCGCCCGAATTCTCGGTTGAAATTGGATTTGGTGTTGAAGCCGCTACCAAGCATGGCTTCAGTCACCGTGTTCCCTTTCTCTAGACAGGCACAAGCGTTGCGGATGCGAAAACCATTTACATAGCGAGACACGTTTTCGCCTTTGACTATGTTGATCGCCACCGAAAGCTGCTTGATAGGAACGTGAAGCCGTCGGGCAAGGCGAGCAAGCGACAGCTCTGGGTCGAGATAGGGCCGGTCATTCTCCATCAAGGTGTCCAAACGCAAGATGAGGGTGGCATATTCCTCTGCTGGGGGGCTTTGGTTCGTTTCAATCTCAGCTCGGTCCACTTCCGTTGTGCCTTCGGCGTCACGCGAAAGGCTTAGCGAGCCGATGCCAAGCAAGCTGAACGACGTGAAAACGCTGATGATCAGTGGCCGCCATTCGAAACGTCCAAATCCTATGGCACTGGCGATGAAGATGTCAGACAGTGCAGACAATATAATGAGGACACTTATAGCTTTCCAAATGCGCGCTGGTAACGGGCCGGATTCCAAGCGGGCGAGAGGCAACGAGTCATCTTTATGGAGCCAGAAGAGTATCGCGCCCCCATAACCAACGAATATCAGGGCTAGTACGGCGTCCAGGGTCACAGGAGCGAAAAACAAACAGAATGCCGTAAAGATCGGGGCGAATAAATGTAGCCCATCTTTCTTGATGTCGATTGGGCGCAGGGCCGCCGATTGAAATGTGAGCCATGCCACAGGTGGAATGACGCTCGCTGTTACCGGTTGGACCATCACCAGCCAACGGACTCCGTAATGTTGGGTCAGCGAGACGATCAAAGACTGGAACCCGCAAACCGCGATCAGGATCAAGAAGAGTGTAGGCCGATCCTTTGCCAACAAATGGCGAAGGGCGAGAAAGCCCAGAAGCAAAGCAACCATCAAGGGGATAGGGATTGTCAACATGGTCGCCAAATAGTCCGAGAACCGGTTCATCGCGACCTGAAACCGGTTCGAGGACGTGCATTCACAAAACACTGGCCAATAAGAGGTCATCAATTCAACATTGGAGACCTGAAATGCGATCAATCCTTTACGCCTCTTCCCTCGCCATTTTGTTTGCCGCCAGCGCCCATGCAGATCCGACTGTCGGCTTCGACCACTTCACTATGGAGGCAGATCATCGCGTCAGGCCGGTCGCTGCAGGGCTATGGTCACCTGTCGGTCGTGCGACCTATGCCGGTGAAATCGGCGGCAACGCGGTGTTTGAACCCGTCAAAGCCTATATCGGTGCGGCCTTGCCCGATGAAAAACTACCGTTGATTGTCGTCTCCCACGGGTCCGGTAGCAGTATGGATGGCACCGCCTGGCTGGCAGCCGGCTTGGCCGAACGCGGCGCATTGGTTCTGGTCCTGAATCATCCGGGCACAACAACCGGCGACAGTTCACCGCGCCAGACAGTGCGATTGTCGGAGCGCGCCGCAGATATGAGCGCTGCGCTCGACCATGTTCTGGCCGATCCCTATTTCTCCGAACGCATCAACCGCGACCAGATAACTGCCCTGGGCTTTTCGCTTGGCGGTTCGACAGTGCTCGGGCTGGCGGGGCTGGAACTTGATGCCGAAGCTTACCGTGATTACTGCCGGAAATTCGGCGAAACCGCCCAAGACTGCCTGTTCCTCATGCGCGGTGGAGTAGATTTTGATAACCTGCCCCAGGAATTTTCCATCAATATGGCAGATGAACGTTTCAGTAGCTTCGTCGCGGTGGACCCCGGCTTCACCTACGCCGCCGTTCCAGAAAGCGCAGAAGTCATCAATCGCCCGGTTCAGCTGATATCACTGGGTGACAGCTTTCCCTGGTTTGCAACAGATGTACGAGCCGAGGGAAGTGGCCTGGCTGACATGTTGCCGAATGTCACGCATACTGTGATCCCTGATGCCTATCACTATTCATTTCTCCCGATCTGCACCGAAAATGCTCCGAAATTGCTGCTTGAAGAAGGCGAAGGCCCCATCTGTGATGATCCGGAAGATTGGGATAGATCAACGGTACATGAAGCTTCCATCCGAGCAATCACGCAGTTCTTAAAGCTATAAATCCCTCTATTAATGAGCTCTTCCAGCCTACTTGACGGGGACCCGTTCCTGATGCGTTCTTGACAGTTCGGGCTCAAACAGGCACCTCCGGTAACGTTACGGAGATGCTTTGATGCCTCAAACCAGTTCATCAGATAAGAGAAATGCCCGCGTTGCCCTGCACTGCACAAAAGTCGCTGCAAGCGGCTCGCGGCGTGTCGAGGTCACGGTGCCGAATCGTGATGCAGCCCTTGTGAAGTCAATTGCAGAGTCCTTGCGATCCGGCGGCAAACGGGCCGACTTTATTCGGGAGTCTTTGGGGTCGATTGTCACGGCAACAAGGGCGAAGAGCGGATCGGAACTTGTCGCCTTTCTCAGATCGTCGCCATTGGTTCAGGATCAGATCGGTGTCACACGTGATCGCTCAGAAGGGCGCGGCGTTGATCTTCCATAATGGCGTTTTTGATCGATACAAGCGTCGTCAGCGAGACTGTTCGGCCAAAGCCGGAGCCAAAGGTATTGGCTTGGGTTGAGCAAAGGAATCCGGCTGAACTCTTCCTGGCTTCGCCGACAGTCGGCGAACTGATGCGCGGTGCACGCAAAATCAAGGAGGAAGCACGCACAAACACCTATGAGCGCTGGATAGAGAATGATCTATCGGAGCAATTCGAAGGGCGCATACTGCCGTTCGATGACAAAGCTGCACGAATTTGGGGACGCTTGATGGGCGACGGGGATCGCAAGGGACTCACTCCGGCTGCCGCGGATGCGCAAATTGCAGCTATTGCCATCGAGCATGGTCTTGTCCTGGTCACACGGAACGTTCGGGACTTTCAGAATTTCGATCTGGCAATCACCAACCCATGGGACGGAGAAGGTGATGACTGACGCGTGGTCGTGTCGCACACTTTGATGTTGTGCAGATTGGTGTCCTTGTGTGGACGCAGTTATCCTGCGAGCGCCATGAACTGTCGGTGAGCGGGACCACCGGCTTGATTCCGTTGTCCCTTGCGGATCATGTGCGCGATCTCGATCCCACAGAGCGTTGCGCTTGCTGGATGAAAGGCCTTGAAGCCCATCATCGGCCGGGTCAGTTGCTTGATAAACCGGTGATCCTGCGCGATGATGTCGTTCGGATACCCGAACCGTTGCAAGGAATTGAAGCCAGGATCGAAGATTCCGTGACTGGCCGCCGGGCGTACTATTCGATGACAATCACTTTTCTAGGGCTGCCGTCGCCGTGGAGCGAACCTTCACAGTGCTATGTGCCACGGGCATTGTTGCCCACCGCAATCTCCTTCAATCGACTTTCCAGAACCTTTTCGAAGATACGTAGTGTCGGTGAAAGCAAGCGCCTGTCTGGGAGAACCACCATGATGTCCACGGACTGAGCCTGCTCCCATTCCGGGAGAACCCGCACCAGCTGTCCGTTTGCAAGATAAGGCGCAGCATCCCACACTGATTTCAGCGCAACCCCCAATCCTGATGTGCAAAGCGTCAGGAGCGCATCACCGGTCACAAACGCCATTCGGGCCTTTGGCGTTGCGACATGAGTTTTGCCTTCGCGTCCCGTGAGTTTCCAGCGCGTCGTGGTGCCCAGCATAAGCGCGTCGCATTGGTCGAGATCGGCCACAGATTGAATGGGCGGCACCGTGGCGAGATATTCAGGAGCGGCCACCAGTATACGTCGGTTCGGCGCGATCCTGCGTATCAGATAATGATCTGGTGTTTCGCCACCGATCCGAACCGCCAAATCAATCCTTTCCCGGTCAAGGTCTTGCATCTGGTCCGTCAGGTGCAGATCGATCCGCGCATGGCGATTTTCCTCCAGGAACGCGGCAACGGCTGGCACGACCACAATGGCGCCAAGTCTTGACGGCGCTGAGACGGCAATATGTCCCGTCAGTTGCCCCTTTTCTGCGGCTCTTTCGGAGAACGCCGCAGTCGCCCGGTTCAGCGCTCGGGCTTCACGCAGTTTTCGATCACCGGCCGCTGTCAGAAACAGACCTGTCGGGGAGCGATTGAACAGTCGCTGCCCCAAGTGCTCCTCGAGCCGGTCAAGCCGACGGGACAGGCTTGAAGCGGCCCGATTCCGCAGGCGCGCGACAGCAGAGAAGCTGCCATGCTCGGCAAGCTCTTCAAACAATTCAAGGTCGCCCAGAAGATCCATGGCTTTGCATAAAACGCAAAGCCCTTCGGCGCAATACTTGTATTCTTTGAGATCAGGAACTCTGCGATTTCAAACTCTCCATCTGAAAGAAGAGGGTTCCGAACATGGGAAAACATGACCTTTCACTGCAATCGGCTTCTGACATAGCGAACCTTGCTCAGAAGAGTGATCATCTGGCGATTCAATGGTCGGATGGAAGCGAAGCCCGCTTCCATTTCCAATGGCTGCGCGACAATTGCCGGTCTGAAGACCGCTTCGATCATACGACAGGCGAACGGAAATCCTTGATCGAAGATGTGCCCGCTCATCTGACGATCTACAGCGCAGAGCTGCAACCAGACGGCGTGCATATCACATGGTCCGATGGATCCATACCCAGCCTGTTTGATCCCGCATGGTTGCGTAAGAATGCATATGACAGCTTGGCCGATTTCGGGAAACCGGAGCATCCTGAAGCCTGGGGCGCCGAGTATGGCGAAAACCTCGAGAGCTTTGCTTACTCTGAGGTGATGTCCGACGACCTTGCTGCGGCCGCAATGATGCATGCTTTCCAGCGCAGGGGCCTTGTTCGTCTGCTCGATGTGCCGACGGTTTCTCACGAGGTTGAACGATTTACGGAACGCTTGGCCTATGTACGCGAGATAGCGTTCGACACCGGTTGTTCAGGCTATTCCTGGCCGCCCAATGTCATGGCCTTTCACTGTCTGGCAAACGAAGTGGCAGGTGGCGCTTCGCAATGTGTCGACGGCGAACGAGTGGTGGAGCAACTGCGCAGAGAAGCGCCAGACGCCTTAAAGCTGTTGACCGAATATGATGTCGAATTCCGTCTATGGTCGAAGAAGGCCGACACGCTGACGGTCTGTCCGCCGATTATGATGGACGCTGTGGGCCATCTGTCCATTCTGCGCTATGCCAACTGGACCATTCAACCCCTGCGGACGGTGCCGTTCGATCTTGTTCCAAAGTGGTATGATGCCTGGCGGGCGCTGGCAAAGCGCGTCAACGCCCCTCGGAACCGGCTGTCCCATAGATGCGAGCCAGGTGAGCTCCTGCTGATCAACAACCACCGGGTTCTTCACGGGCGCGACGCGTTCGATGATGGTGAAGGTATGCGGCACTTTCAGCAGGTATACATGGAACTTGATGACCTGGCCGGCTTCCGCCGGATCGCCGAAGGACAAGGTGGTGCGCGATGACCGCGCGCCATTCGACCATCCCGATCCTGTGCGCGCTCTTTGTCGTGCTGTGGAGCTCCGGGTTTGTCGGGGCCAAGTTTGGCCTCGACTACGCCGGAACCTTCACGATCCTGTTCTGGCGTTATCTTCTCGTCGTTGCTGTTCTTGGTATTGCTGTGACACTTGCCAATAAGTGGCAGCGGTTGCCGCTGAAGGTGCTGCTACGCCATATGATTGTTGGTTCCTTAGCGCACGCGGCATGGTTGTCCTCGGTGCTCGGAGCGATCGATCTTGGCCTGTCGGCTGGTCTTGCCGCTTTCATTACGGCGCTTCAACCGATCATGACGGGTGCGCTGTCCGCCCGGATGACCGGCGAGGCCGTGTCACGCCGGGAGTGGAACGGCCTGGTTCTGGGTCTGCTCGCAGTCGCAATCGTCATTGGTGACGGGCTGGCGCTCGGTGGCGCGCTTGTTGCCTACCTTGTCCCATTTGTGGCTGTGATATCCATAACCATCGCGTCTCTCATCGATCGGAATGCGACCGTCGAAGGCGAGGACAACGCACCGCTCTTGCTCGTCACCTTCTGGCACTGTGTTGCTTCACTGATCTGCTTGACGCCGCTCGCGATCGGTTTGGAAGGCCTGCACGCTGAGTGGACAGGCGGTCTCATCTTCGCGGTCGTCTGGCTTGCTCTGGTCGTTTCGCTCGCCGCCTACGGCTTGATGTTTGCGTTGCTGCGCAGGCTGCCGGCCGCACGCGTCGCCAGCCTTACCTACTTGTCGCCTCCGGTGACGATGGTCATGGCGTGGCTCCTGTTCGGCGAGACGCTCACCCCCGCTGCGATTGTTGGCCTCGGACTGGCGGCGGCTTCCGTCGGGTTGACCCTGACCGCGCGAAAACCAGCACTCAAACGCAAGGCTACGAAACCCGATTCCACTGAGATGGCAGCTCCTGTTTAGGGACACGCCCGGCCGCATGACGGTTGGGCGTGCGCCTCGGGAATTCCTGCGACGCGATGCAGCACTATAGGATCTCTCAAGCGCCGCCCGGATGTCATGCCATAATCGAGCAGTTTAGCGACCAGGTGCGTGACTGAGAAATCCCCCGGCATCGCCTCCAAAACCTGTCCAGAGGCGAGCAACTGCTGGGCGGCAAAGTGTTTTGACCGCGCGAGGATGGCCATGTTTACCGCGCTTTCACTGAAGATATCTTCTACAAGTCCGGCCCATTCCGGGAGCATTCGGACCCCGTCCTTGAATCTGGTAACTGTTTGTTGAGAAACAAGTTTCTCGGATTCTCGGAGCCGATGCACCCCTGACTTCGTGTGACGTGAAGTCACGTAAGTGATTGTTTCACTTGCGCTACATGAAGAAA
>NZ_CFHWAF010000055.1:0-28195 GCF_984452065.1 Hoeflea sp.
GCTCGCGAACGGCTTTGCTAACGCACTGCTACACCACTTCAGGGGACACGACCGCTGACATGCTCACCGGCCGTTTTCAAAGCAATCGGAATCACGCTGGTACCGTCGGCGTACGCGCAGGCGCAGGAACGCGTCTGGAATGGTACCAGCAACAGTTCCTTTGACACTTCCGCAAACTGGGTTGGAAACGACATCCCCGATACAGCGGGTGAAAGCGCGCTCTTCGATGATACCGGTGTCGCCAACACGACGGTTAACGCCAATGTCGACAGATCTTTTGACAGGCTGACCTTCGACGGAGCAACCAGCTATACGATCGGTGGATCGGCGAATTTCACCTTGTCCGAAGGCATCGTCAACAACTCGAGTGCGGATCAGCTGATATCCATTGGAAGCCTGAGCGGGGATGGCGGCATCGTTCAGAACGGAACCGGAACACTCAGGCTTGACTTGGGAAGTGCATCCTACACCGGAAACACCGTTGTAAACTCAGGCACGCTTCGCGCGTTTGGCTTCGCAGGCGCAACGCCGCTCGGTGACAAAACCCTGGTTCTTAACGGCGGGACACTCGGCAATGTCGGTGCATTGGGCGGTTCAACCGATCTTTTCCTCTCGATAGACAACGAGGTCGACATCAATGGTGACATCGGCATCGACATTGAGGGTAGCTCAGGCCGGGTGCAGCTTGACGGCAATGTCGATCTTGGTGCGGACACGCGTGTCATCACCGTAACCAGGGATAGAAGTAATCCGTTTTTTGGTGACTTTTCCGTGTATGGAACGATCTCCGGAACCGGCGGCGTGACCTATGTGACAAACGGCAACGGCGCGGAGGTCGTCTATGGCGGGTCTGGCGGTAACGCCAATACTATACCGGCTTGACGACGGTTGGAGCGGGGGTAGACCTCAGGTTGCTGAGATTTGACTCCGCCACCTTTGACGGTGTCACGACGATTGCGGGTGACCTTACGATCGATGAGGGCGGAGAGGTCTCTCTGAGCGCTGACAACCAGATCGCCGATACAGCGACTGTCATTGTCAACGGCACCCTCGACGCTGAGTTCAGCGCGGCGGAAACCATCGGCAATCTTCAAGGGAGCGGATTGATTCGTGGGGAAGGCTTATTCTTTGGCACCTCTTTCGCGCTCACCGTAAACCAAGGCACCTTCAGCGGCAAAATCGAGGATGGACTGTCCCCTACAGCCGAACTTGAACTCACCAAGGACACGGCCGGTACGCTGCTTCTTTCGGGCGACAACAGTTACAGCGGCAAGACGGAGATCAAGGCGGGCACGCTGCAGATCGGCGCGGGCGGCAGCACGGGAACGCTCGGCACGGGCAACGTGATCAATCACAGTGCACTCACCTTTGACCGGAGCGACACGATCACCGTTAACAACCTCATCTCGGGCAGCGGCGTGGTCAACAAGCGCGGTTCAGGAACACTCGAACTGACCAACGGCGGCAACAGCTATACCGGCGGCACGACCATAGACGGAGGCACGCTGCGCATCGGCGCGAGCGGTGCGACCGGCGATGGAACGCTGACGGTCCTCGGCTCGACGATCAGCTATGCCGACGGGGTCGAGGAGGCAAACCCGATCGACCTTCAGGCCGATGTCGACCTTGAGGTCCTGGCCGGTGACAGCGCAACCCAGTCAGGCGTGATCGGGGGCAGCTTTGGCGTGACCAAGACCGGCTCCGGTACGCTGACGCTGACCGCGGCGAACAGCTACACCGGCTCAACAAGGGTGAGCGACGGGCGGTTGCACGTGAATGGCTCCGGAACGCTTTCTTCGGGCGCTGTCATCATTGATGGCGGAACGCTGTTCACCGATGGCGGCGCGCTTTCGGCAACTGCGGGCGTCACGGTGAATGTCGGAACGTTTTCCGTCGGGGGCAACGAGACAATCGGCATGCTCACCAATGCCGGCACGATCAACGTTCTGAGCGGCGATGTGGCGGTGACCGGCAACCTCAACAACCAGGGCACGGGCGTGCTCAACGTTTCGGGCGGGAGCATGACCGGGATTGCGACACTGAGGAACACGTCAAGCGCGGGGACCGGCATTGCTGTCGCGGCGGGGCGGACGCTGTCGGCGGACACGATCATCAACACGGCGGGCGCGACCCTCTTTTCCGACGGAACGCTGAACGGAACCGTCCGGAACAAAGGTGCTCTGAACGCTTCCGGCAGGATCAACGGCACGCTGACGAATGCCGGAATGTTCTTTGCCGGCGGCAGCGGCAATATTGCCATGACCACCGTCGACGGTGATTTCGTGCAGACGGCTGCCGGCTCCCTCATCATCGATGTCGACGTGGCAAGCGGCACCAACGACCTTCTTTCCATCACCGGCACCGCCGATCTTGCCGGGACGGTGGACCTCAACCTGACCGGTGTCGACCCGCTTGGCTTCTTTACCGTTTTGTCGGCGGCGGGCGGCGTGACAGACAGTGGTCTTACACTCGGCGGCCTGCCCGTCCTGACCAATCCGCTGGCGCGACTGGAACTGGTCTTTCCAAACGCCCATGATGTGGCGTTGAGCTTCACGTTCGATACGGCGGCCGGCTCGTTCAATTCGAACCGGGCCAATATCTTGAACAATATCAACGCCATCAATATGGGCGCTGTTGGCGAGGTCGGTCCAACCATCGCGGCACTCTTCGGTCTTGGCTCGATCGAAGACACGGCCTACGCCCTCGATCAGCTGTCGCCGGAGATCGTCCTCGACACCGAGACGGCAGCCCTGTTTTCCGCAGCGAATTTCATCAACGACCTGTTCTCCTGTCCGGTTCTGGGCGGCGCCCACGCCTTCATCCGCGAGGGCAACTGCCTTTGGCTTCGCCCGCAAGGCCGCATTCTGGAAATGGACAGGACATCGCAGCAGATCGGCTTTGAGGAGCGCGTCGGCGGCATTTCCGCCGGCGGTCAGTACGAGGTCCGGACCAATTGGCATGCCGGTTTTGCCATCGGGTATGAGCACGGAAGCCTGGAAACAAACAGCGGTGCAAGCTCCAAGAGCGACCGCTTCCACGCAGGCGGCGCGCTGAAGTATCGGCATGGTGCGATGATGATCGCAGGCGCCGTCTCCGGCGGCATCGGCACCTATGACACGACAAGAAACGTCACCTTTGGCGGACTTGGCGCGGCCAATACCGCAGACTACGACATCAACCATGTCGGCGCACAGCTGCGCGCGGCCTATCTGGTGGAGCGAGGCGATTACTACGCCAAGCCGCTGGTCGATCTGAACCTGACATATCTTGACCGTGGCGGCTTCACGGAGAGCGGCAATCCGGCGACGGCCCTCTCGGTCGGCAGCGGCAGCGATACCTATCTGTCGGTGACGCCGGCAATCGAGGCCGGCGGCGACCATGCGCTGCCGTCGGGCTGGACGGCGCGCACTCATCTCAAGGCGGGCGTGACCTTTTATTCACAGGACCAGAACACGCTGACAGCGCGCTTTGCCGGCGCCCCCGCGGCCGCGCCGAGCTTCCAGATCACCTCGGAGCTCGATAATATCTTTGCCGACCTGGAGGCGAGCGTAACACTGCTCTCCGATAACGACACGTCCATTGAGTTTGGCTACGAGGGCCGCTTCTCGTCCAATACCAGCCAGCAAGGGGGCTTCATCAAGGGCGCGTTGAGATTTTAAACGCAATCATTGGTGCCTGCGCGATATCCCGGACGATACGGAGATTCGGCGGCGCTTAAAGCCTTGAAATGTGATCGGTGAGCAGATCGAAGAACCCGTCGGCGTCGACATCGCGGATCACCAGCGCGTTGTGGGGGCGGTCGGTGACCTGCCACCAGTCGATCACCGTCATGCCCTGCGTGAGGGGTGATGCCGTTTCGATCTCGACATTGCAGTACCGTCCCGAAAAGAGCTCCGGCCGCAGCAGCCAGGCGATCACCGTGGGATCGTGCAACGGGCCGCCGTCGGTGCCGTATTTGTGCTCGTCGTAGCACTCGAAGAATTCCAGCAATTCGACGACGGCTTTCGACACCGGCGTTGCAAGTCTGCCGATGGCATCAAGCCGCTCGCGCGTCGTCAGCACCTTGTGGGTGACGTCAAGCGGCATCATGACGATCGGAATGCCGGAGGAAAACACCATCTCCGCCGCTTCCGGATCGACATAGATGTTGAACTCGGCCGCGGGCGTCACATTGCCGCCTTCGAAAAAGCCGCCGCCCATGAGCACGATCTGCCCGATGCGCTGGGCAATGTGCGGTGCCTGCTGAAGGGCGAGGCCGATATTGGTCAACGGGCCGAGCGCGCACAGGGTGACCTCGCCCGCGGGCTCGGCGAGCAGCGTCTCGACAATGAAATCGACCCCGTGCAACGGCTGAAGCGGCATGTCGGGCTCGGGCAGTTGCGGGCCGTCAAGGCCGGTTTTGCCGTGAACATATTCGGCTGTCACAAGCGGCCGCTCCATGGGCGATTTCGCCCCGGCATAAACGCGCGTGCCCGGCTTGCGCGCCAGTTCGCATATCTTGCGGGCGTTCTTCCCGGTGAGTGCCAGAGGCACATTGCCGGCCACCGCCGTGATGCCCAGTACATCCAGCCTGTCGCTTGCCAGCGCCAGCAAAATGGCCACCGCATCGTCCTGGCCAGGATCGGTATCGATAATGATTTTAAGGGGTTCGCTGATTTCGCCGGGCACATCTTCCTCTTTCCGACAGGGACTATGCGCTCGGAGCCGGAGAACCGCAATATGCTTGCGAAATCAAATTTACACCCCATATAGTCCTAAAGGTCGGGTGCTGCAGTCAGGCCCGCCAACATGTCGCTTGAAACCAAGGACAGGATGGAAAAATGTCGCGTATGACACCTTTTTCGAGCCCGCTTCTGCTCGGCTTCGACACCATGGAAAAGACGCTTGAGCGTATCGCCAAGGGAAGCGACGGGTATCCTCCTTACAATATCGAGAGACTTCCCGCTCGCGATTCGCAGGGAGAAACACTGCGCATCACCCTGGCCGTTGCCGGATTTTCACAGGCCGATCTGGACGTGAGCGTTCAGGAGAACCAGCTCATTATCCGCGGACGCCAGGTCGACACGGAAGATCGCGAGTATCTTCATCGTGGCATCGCCGCGCGCCAGTTCCAGCGTGCATTCATGCTGGCCGACGGCATGCGCGTGCTGAGCGCCGATCTCAAGAACGGACTGCTTGCCATCGATCTGGTCAAACCGGAGCCGGAGCGCCAGACCAAGCGGATCAACATCTCGATCAAGGACTGATGCGGATCAGCTGACCGGCAAACCGTTCCATCCCGTGCCGGCACCGGCCAGGGTGGCGGCATGATTCCCGGAAGGAGGACAGGACCATGGGCTTTGAAAGCAAAATACAGATCACCAAGGACGAACTGGCGCATCTGGGCGCCGGACAGGTCGGATACATCCGCAAGATCAGCTCCGACGAGGTTCAGGAGCGGTTTCCGGGCGTTCCCAAGATGGAATCCGGTATCGATCTTTGGGCCTTGTTCAACGCGGACGGCACGCCGCTGTTTCTGAGCGACAACCCGTCGACCGCCTATGTCAAGGCCGCCGAGGGTGAGATCGACCCGGTGAGCGTGCACTGAGCAAACCACGCTTTAGAGCATCGGCCGTTCGCGGGTTTTTCAGCACGTTGCCGGCGAATTCGGTCAGGCGGCGTTGGAGGCCGGGGAAGCGGTCAGGAACGCATAGATCGCCGCGTCCGATTCGGTATCGCGCAGCTTGGTGACAAGCTCCCCGTCGCGCAAGACGCGGGCTATGCGCGACAGCGCCTTGAGATGATCGGCCCCGGCGCCCTCGGGCGCAAGCAGAAGGAACACGAGATCGACGGGCTGATCGTCCAGGGCCTCGAAATCGACGGCCTCGGGCAGCCGCGCAAAAACACCGATAATATCATTGATCGTGGTCAGTTTTCCGTGCGGGATCGCAATCCCGTTGCCGACGCCGGTCGAGCCGAGCCGCTCGCGCTGCAGAATGACATCGAAAATCTCCCGCTCGGACAGTCCGGTGACCTGCGCCGCCTTCGCCGACAGTTCCTGCAGAAGCTGCTTTTTCGAATTTACCTTGAGTGCAGGCAGTATTGCGTCCTGTACAATCAAATCCGCAAGTGACATCGCCAGTTCCTCGAGTATCAAAAGTGTATTTGGCCAACGGCGCGCTTTGCCGTCGGCGATCTGAGTTGCGTCTAAGACTTGATGTCGGCCGTATCGATCCAGCCGATGTTCCCGTCGGTTCGACGATAAACAACGTTCACTTCGTTGTTGCCGGCATTACGAAACACAAAAACCGGATTATCGGTCATATCCAGCGCCATGACAGCGCCAGCCACCGTCATGGTCTTGATGATCTTGGAGGACTCGGCGACGATTGCCGGTGCGTAGTCCTCCGGGACTTCATCGTCGTCATGCGGGACCGAATCCATCACCCGATAGGCCACTTCAGCGTTATTGGCATGATTTCCCGCATGGTGGTCTTTCAAGCGCCGCTTATAGCGCCGCAGCCGCTTTTCCACCCGCTCGGCCGCCGCATCGAAGCTGGCCTGCGGTTCCTGCGCCTGTCCCGTCGCCTGCAACGAGGCGCCGGTATCGAGATGCACAAGACAATCGGTCGAAAACCGCGAACCGGACTTTTCGACGGTGACCTGACCCGAAAACCCTCCGTCGAAATATTTGGAAACGGCGTCGCCGATCCGGTCTTCAATGCGCGTACGGAACGTTTCACCGATTTCCATGTGTTTGCCCGAAACGCGTACGCTCATTCTTACAACCCTTTTCCTCGATTTCGCCGCAGTCTATGCGAGTCTGTCACGCCATCCAAGCCGAACGACGTTCAATTTGATGCTCCGGGGACGCGGCTGTGCAAAACGTCTATGCCCGTTTCACGCGCATATGGGGCCTTCTGGCCAGCGGACGCCGGGGCTTTAAGGCGAGTTGTCGCGATTGTCAATGCACACAAATCCATCAATCCTGGCCGTTTCCGGCCGTGCTCGCCCTAAAGGCCTGAAATATAGGCCATTCGTGGCGTTCGACCAGCTTTGTCCTATTGCCGGCCCGTGCCAGCGCCCGCTTCTCACGCCGCCGCTGCACCGACGATGCGATGTTCATGGCCTCGCGGTATTTGGCCACCGTCCGGCGGGCGATATCGACCCCGTCCGCCTGCAGGAGGCCGACAATGACATCGTCGGACAGCACCTTTTCGGCCGTTTCGCCGTCGATCAAACGCCGGATCCGATGGCGCACGGCCTCAGAAGAGTGGCGGTCTCCCTGGTTTGACGCCGCAATCGCGGCCGTGAAGAAGAATTTCAGCTCGAACAGGCCGCGAGGGGTGGATATATACTTGTTGGACGTGACGCGGCTGACGGTCGATTCATGCATGCCGATCGCATCGGCCACCGATTTCAGCGTCATAGGCCGCAGATGCTGGACACCGCGGGACAGGAACTCGGTCTGCCGCCGGACGATTTCGCCGGCCACCTTCATGATCGTGCGGGCACGCTGATCGAGACTTCTTGTCAGCCAGTTGGCGTTTTTGAGGCACTCGTTGAGATATTCACGGTCGTCGGCGCTCTGGCCCGGAGCCGCGGTGACCCGCGCATAATAGCTGCGGTTGACCAGCACCCGCGGCAGCGTCTCCGCATTGAGCTCGACGGACCAGTCGCCGCCGGACGCGCGCCGGACGATCACATCCGGTATGACGGCCTGAATGTGCGCCGTATCGAAGCGGTTGCCGGGTTTGGGATCGAGAGCCCTGATCTCCGCCAGCATGTCCACGAGATCGGCCTCATCCACACCGCACAGCTTCCGCAGGGCCTTGAAATCGCGACGGGCCAGAAGATCGAGGTTTGCAACCAATGCCTCCATGGCCGGATCAAGCCTGTTCTTCCTGCGAAGCTGGTTGGAGAGGCACTCCGACAAGGAGCGCGCAAAAAGCCCGGCCGGATCGAAACCCTGCAGGGCGATCACGACGGCCTTGACCGACGCGGCATCGGTATTGAGCTGTTCGGCGGCCTGCACCGGATCAAAGTCAAGATAGCCGGCCGCATCCAGATGATCGGCGATATGGGCGGCAATCAGGCGCTCGCCGGGATCGGAAAACGTATAGGTGATCTGCTCGTTGACATGATCGCGCAGGGTCGGCGGGTGGGCGGAATAGCCATCCGGATCCTGGAATGTGTCCGAGGCCGGGCTCGCCGCGCCCGGCATCGATTTCCACTGTGACGCCAGTTCGGGCGCGTCGGGCGCCACCGGGCCGCTGTCTTCGGGAAAGACGTCTTCCTGGGCGGCGTCGAGACGGGCCGATATCGCACCGCCGTCCTGATCGAGTTCCTCGCTGAACCAGTCGCCCTCGCCATCCCCGGCCGGCTCCGGCGCATGCGGTTCGGCCTGCCCCGCGCCATCCGGCAAAGCGGCATCGGCCGCCTTTTCCAGGAGCGGGTTCTTTTCAAGTTCACGCTCGATATACTGCTCAAGCTCGGTGTGCGTGAGTTGCAGCAGCCGGATGGATTGCATCAGCTGCGGCGTCATCACCAGCGACTGGCTCTGACGGGTCTGTAGCGAGGCCGAAAGCGCCATGGAACCGAATACCCCTACTCACACTGTTCCGGCCAAGACCGGCTCAGGCAAAAACTGGCCCAAAAATTGCTTTTTGGCTGCAAATGTCAAGCGTGTTATCGAAAACGGTCCGGTCGGGCGGCCCTAAAGCTGGAATTCTTCGCCCAGATAAAGCCTGCGGACGTCGGCATTTGCGACGATGTCGTCCGGCCTGCCATGGGTCAGGACCTTGCCCATGTGAATGATATAGGCGCGGTCGATCAATTTCAGGGTCTCGCGCACATTGTGATCGGTTATGAGCACACCGATGCCGCGCTGCGTGAGATGCCGCACCAGCGCCTGAATATCGGAAACCGCGATGGGATCGACGCCGGCGAAAGGCTCGTCCAGAAGCATGAACGTCGGATCGGAGGCCAGCGCGCGGGCGATCTCCAGACGCCGCCGCTCGCCGCCAGACAGCGAGATGGACGGCGCTTTGCGCAGATGCGCGATGCCGAACTCCTCCAGAAGCTCGTCAAGCTTCGTTTCACGCGCCGCCCTGTTCGGCTCCACGACCTCGAGCACCGCACGGATATTGGCCTCCACGCTCAGGCCGCGAAAAATGGACGCTTCCTGCGGCAGATAGCCGACACCGAGGCGGGCGCGGCGATACATCGGCAGATGCGTCACGTCATTGCCGTCGATAAGGATCGTGCCCTCATCAACGGGAACCAGACCCGTGATCATGTAAAAACAGGTCGTCTTGCCGGCGCCGTTCGGCCCCAGAAGCCCGACCGCCTCGCCGCGGCGCAAGCCCAGAGAAACGCCGTTGACGACACGGCGCGACTTGTAGGTCTTGGTCAGATTGCGGGCGACCAGCGTGCCGTCATAGCGATCGGCCTCGCTGTTTTCGCCCAATTGCCTGTTGCCGGCCGACGCACGCGCGCCGGTTTCACCGGATTTTCCTCTGAACATTGCCGAAATATACGCCAAAGCCGTTCGAGTCCTAGGCTGCCATAAGGAATTTTCGCATGAAACGCGCGCTTCTACTGATCCAGATTTCTGGATTTGGGATCGAGTTGAATGCGCACACGCCTGCCGCAGCTCTCGAGCTTTGCTTCGCCCGACTTCATGAAGACCACCAGCTTGCAGCCGATGAACACATTGTCTCCCTCGGAGAGCACAACACGCTCACCCGAAAGCTCGACAATCTCCGTCTTCATGTCGAAGGTGCCGCGGTCCGCGGTCGCCTCCTGGTTTTCGGAGCGTATGTAAACCTTGCCGCCGACATCGATGCGGTCGATGCGCGACGTGCCTGTCGTGGCCGAACCGCCATCGTTGGCGTAGCGAACCGTCATCTTGCCGGCCTGCATCATGGTCTTGCCCTGCACGACCTTGACGTTGCCGGTGAATGTGGCGGTGCCTTTCTCGTCCTGCACCTTCAGTTCGTCGCTTTCGATCTGAATGGGCTGATCGCCCGACAGCGCAAGGCCCTCCAGGCGGCTTTGGGCCACGTCCTGGGCATGCACGGCACCCGGCAGGGCGACGATGCCAAAAAAGGCCATGCAAAGGATGTTGGGCAGGGCCGCCCGGAGGTTGGAGAACATGAACGCCGTCCTTCGCAACATGCGTGATTCAGTTGATGTCATTGCTCGATTCAGAAGCCGACGTCACCGCGCCGGGCTTGATCGTCAGGCGCACACCCTTGTTGAAGGTGACGGTCGCGCCCTTTTCCTCAACGCTCACCGATTGCGCGACGAGCGTCGCCTTGTCGGTCGAGATTTCGACCGGCTGGTCGGATGTCAGACTGTCCGCCTTGATATCGATATGGGCGGAGTTCAGCTTTGCCGTCATGCCGGACTCGGTCGTGACCGAAAAGGGCTGGTCGAACGTCAGCAGCTCGCCGTCGCGGTCAAAAACGCCGCTGAGCGCGCTGAGAATTGCAACCTCGGACTCACCGAACGGGAAATCGGCCACGATGTCTTCAAGCCGGATGAGCGACGGCGTCGATATGTCCTGAACCGCGCGGGTCGCCGCAACCGAATAGCTCTGGTCCTCACCCAACTGGCCGGTCATCACCGGATTGCTCATGACGATCTTGCCGCCCGAGAAGGCGGCGTGATCGACGGAGGCCCCTTCCGGCAGGGCGCGGGAAATCATCGTCGATCCGACGAAGGCGGCGACCGCGAACGCCGTCGCCACGGGAAAGACGAATTTGAGCATGCGGACCCGTCTCGAGTGGCGAACCGCAGCCGCATAGCTGTTAGCCGCCCGAACGCGCCGCTGCGCAATTGCCGTCGCCTTGCTCATATGGTCCCTAAATCCCCCGGCCCTGAAGCCGGCCCACGCTGCTCAACTGCGCCCGACCGAGTGCCGGGCTGAACCTAACATATGGTGCCGAGCGCTTATAGGCCCAATGTGGTGTTAATGTGCATCGCAGCGATTAAAGTTACGTTTTTTGTCAATTTGCAATTTCTTGTTACGGGCGCGGACATCAATCTGCTATCTCAGTGATCAAGAATCAGCCCATAGACGCACGCAAACGGGACCTTGCAATGGATCACTCTGGTATAGCCGACCGCCGCCGGCTGCGGCGGAAACTGACCTTCTGGCGCGTCTTCGCCTTTGTCGCCGTTATCGCGGGCATTGCGGCCCTGACGATGAGCGGCACCACATCCGATCCGATTGGCGGAAAGTCCGCCGATCACGTGGCGCGGGTGACGATCTCCGGAATGATCCTTGACGACAACGAGCTGCTCGAGCGGTTCGAGACCATCCGCAAGAGCGACCGCGCGAAGGCGCTGATCGTGCGGCTGGAATCTCCGGGCGGCTCGTCTTTCGGGGGCGAGGCGACCTATCGCGCGGTCCGGGCGATCGCAAAGGAAAAGCCGGTCGTTGCCGAGGTTCGAACGCTGGCCGCGTCCGCTGCCTACATGATCGCCTGCGGAAGTGACTATATCGTCGCCGGCGATACATCGATCGTCGGCTCGATCGGCGTCCTGTTCCAGTATGCGCAGGTCGGCGACCTTCTGGAAAAGGTGGGCGTCTCCATCGACGAGATCAAGTCCACGCCGCTCAAGGCCGAACCTTCGCCGTTTCACGAGGCGAGCGATGAAGCCAAGGCGATGATCCGCTCGATGGTGAACGACTCCTATAACTGGTTCGTCGATCTTGTGGCCGAATGCCGCGGCCTGACGCGCGCGCAGGCCCTGCAGCTTGCCGACGGCAGCGTCTTCACCGGACGCCAGGCAGCCGACAACGGCCTTGTCGACGTCATCGGCGGCGAGACGGAAATCAGGACCTATCTGAACGAAAAGGGCGTGTCCGACTCGCTGAAGATCGTCGAATGGGAAAGGCGCAAATCACGCGGCGAACTGCTCTTCGGCAGCGCGCTGATCAGACTGATCGCCGCGCTGCAGGGCGACGCAATTCCCTTCGCGGACCGGTTTCAGGACCTGATTGATCGCAAGTTGTTCCTTGACGGCCTTGTTTCTGTTTGGCAATTTGGCTCCACAGAACAATAGCACGGATGAGGGGAACAGCCGTGATCAAGTCGGAGTTAGTGCATATCATTGCCGCCCGCAATCCGCATCTGTACCACCGCGACGTGGAAAACATCGTCAATGCGATCCTTGACGAGATCACCGATGCGCTGGCGGACGGCAACCGGGTGGAACTGCGTGGGTTCGGTGCGTTTTCGGTAAAGAACCGGCCGTCGCGGTCAGGGCGCAACCCCCGCACCGGAGAATCGGTGTTTGTCGAGGAAAAATGGGTTCCGTTTTTCAAGACCGGCAAGGAACTGCGCGAGCGGCTCAACCCGGACGGTTGACGGCCGCTGCGGCCTCTTGATGCAGCGGCATCACACGACCATCTAATTCTGGCGCTCAGCCGCTTGCGATGTTAAGCCATGCGCAAAGCCAAATTGCCCGCGGGCCGCCGGCCCGGGTTTCCGGGGTTCAGATGTCATGACAAGAAAACTCGTCAACGTCCTCATTCTTGTTCCGATCGCGATCGTCCTGATCGTCCTGTCGGTGGCCAACAGGAACGCGGTCACGCTCGCACTCAATCCGTTCGATCCGGCCGATACGGTTCTGTCGGTCAGCGCGCCATTTTTCGTATTTCTTTTCCTCGCCGTGATGGTCGGGATGGTGATCGGATCGCTCGCCACGTGGTTCAAACAGGGCAAATACCGCAAGAAGGCCCGGGTCGAGGCCCGCGAGGCCGTGCGCTGGCACACGGAGGCGGACCGCCAACGCGAACGGGCCGAAGCCGTATCCGGCGGCAATTCCCTGACGTCCGCGTAAGGCCCCATGAGGATCATCACCGCCGAAGAGATCGACCGGCTGCTCGACTTTCCGGGGCTGATCGACGCGCTTGCCGACGCGTTTCGCGGCGGCGTCGAGGCACCGGTTCGCCACCATCACACCATTGCCCGGCCGCAAGGCGCCGACAGCACGATGCTTCTCATGCCGGCCTGGAGCGACTTCAGCCAGGAAAACATGGCGGCGGACGGGTTCATGGGGGTCAAGATCGTGACCGTCAGTCCGGACAACAACACGATCGGCCTGCCCGCCGTTATGGGCGTCTACCTCCTGTCCGACGGCAAGACCGGCGCGCCGCTGGCCCTGATCGACGGGCAGAAGCTGACACTTTGGCGCACCGCGGCCGCCTCAGCGCTTGCCGGACGCTATCTGGCGGCCGCGTCGGCCAGCCATATGGTCATGGTCGGCGCCGGAAAGCTGGCGCCATATCTCATCCGCGCGCACGCCGCCATGCGGCCGATCAGCCGCGTTTCCGTCTGGAACCGCAACATCGGGAACGCCGAACGGCTCGCGGACGACCTGGCGGATGAATCCTTTGACGTCACCGTTTGCGAAGATCGCGCCGCGGCCATCAGGGAGGCGGACATCGTCAGCGCCGCGACAATCAGCCGGGAGCCGCTCGTCGAAGGCGCCTGGCTGAAACCGGGCGCGCATGTCGATCTCGTCGGCGCCTATGCGCCGGATATGCGCGAAAGCGACGATGAAGCGGTGCGCCGGGCCACCGTGTTTGTCGACACGTTCGGCGGCGCCCTGAAGGAGGGCGGCGATGTGACGCAGCCCCTGGAGACGGGCGTCATCGACCGCGCGAGCATCGTCGCCGAGCTCGCGATGCTGTGCCGCGGCGAACACGCCGGGCGCCGCACGGACGACGAAATCACGCTGTTCAAGTCCACCGGCGCGTCGCTCGAGGATTTTGCCGCCGGAATGCTCGTCTGGCAGCGCTGTGGGGGCAACGCCGCCCGTAACTGATGAATTCGGCAGACCGAGCGGAGACATTTGTACCGCTGCAAGGTTCATCGTGCTTGTCATCGGACCCGCAGGCCGCGAAAAAACTTGACAAAAAAAGTCTGAAAACCTAGACGGATGCTCGTAAAATTTAACATGATTTTTCCGGTCATGAAATCATGTGGCCGGCCGTAAAGGGAGATGCCGATAATGCGCCTGAAGTACACCCATCTAGGTCTCGCCGGAGCCGTCCTGCTTGCTTCGACACCGCTTGCATTCGCCGATGGCGAGCTGAATCTTTATTCCTCGCGCCACTACGACACGGACGAACGCCTTTATTCCGATTTTGAGGAAATGACCGGTATCAAGATCAACCGGATCGAAGGCAAAGCCGACGAACTGATCGCCCGGATGGAAGCCGAAGGCAGCAACAGCCCGGCCGATGTTCTCCTGACGGTCGACACCTCGCGCCTCGAGCGTGCAAAGGCAGCCGGCGTTCTGCAGCCGATCGAGTCCGCCGTTCTGGAATCCCGTCTGCCGGCCTATGTTCAGGATGACGACAACAACTGGTTCGGTTTCTCGCAGCGCGCGCGCATCCTCTTCTACGACAAGAACGATGTGTCCGAGCCGCCAATGTCGTACCAGGATCTCGCCGATCCGAAATACAAAGGCCAGATCTGCATTCGCTCCTCGTCCAATGTCTACACGCAGACGATCACCGCCGCTCTGATCGAGCATCTCGGTGAAGACGCGGTCAGGGGGTGGGCTGAGGCCGTCGTCGGCAACTTCGCCCGCTCCCCGCAGGGTGGTGACACGGACCAGCTGCGCGGCATCGTCTCGGGTGAGTGCGACATCGCGATGTCGAACACCTATTACTTCGCCCGCGCAATCCGCAAGCCGGTTGACGGCGTGTCCGACAGCATCGAAATGATCGGCTGGGTCTTTCCGAATCAGGACTCCGTCGGCGCCCACATGAACCTGTCCGGCGGCGGCGTCGCGGCGCATGCCCCGAACAAGGAAAATGCGATCAAGTTCCTTGAGTACCTCGCATCCGACCAGGCGCAGCAGTATTTCTCGGCCGGCAATGACGAATATCCGGCCGTGCCGGGCGTTGCCATCAGCCCGTCGGTCGCGCAACTCGGCTTCTTCAAGCCGGACGATGTCGATGCATCGGCAATCGCATCGAATATTCCGTCGGCGCAGAAAGTGCTTAACGAAGCCGGCTGGGAATAGACTTCCGGCGGCGAATTTGAGATGTGCATCGGGCCCCCTTGCCGACCGGCTTAAGGGGGCCCGATGGCTATTGGCAAACGAGCGCCAGTGGCGCCAGCCGACCTGATCGGACCGCGAAGAGAACTCCGGGAGAATAAAACCTGCCAGCAATGACGGCACAGCCTGATACGGGTCTGTCCCGGAAGCCCCGGTTCCGCATCGCGGAGCGGGTCCTTTATGGCGGAGCGGTTGCTGCCGCCCTTTTGTGCTTGTTGCCGATTGTCGCCGTGGCGATCGCCGCCGCGCTCGGAACCACCGACACCTTGTCCCACCTCATCGATACCGTTCTCGGGCGATATACGATGACAACACTGATCCTTGTGGTTCTGGTGGCCATCGGCACCGCCGTCATCGGAACCGGAGCGGCCTGGCTGGTCGTCATGACCCGCTTTCCGGGCGTGCGCATGTTCGAAGTCGCGCTGGCCCTGCCTTTTGCCTTCCCCGCCTATGTAATGGGCTACGCCTATACCGACTTCCTCGATCATCCGGGCATCGTTCAGACAACGCTGCGATCGCTGATGGGCTGGGGTCCGAGGGACTACTGGTTTCCCGAGATCCGCAGCACAGGCGGTGCCGCACTGATGCTGATTTTGGTGTTTTATCCTTACGTCTACCTGCTGGCGCGGGCGGCCTTTCTGCAGGAGTCGGCGACAGCCAATCTCGCCGCGCGGACGCTGGGCCGCGGTCCCTGGGGCGCGTTCTGGAAGGTGTCGCTTCCTGTTGCGCGGCCGGCGATTGCCGGCGGCGTGCTTCTTGCCGTGATGGAGACAATCGCCGATTTCGGAACGGTCAGCTATTTCGGCGTGCAGACATTCGCGACCGGAATATATACGAGCTGGTTCTCATTCGCGGACCGCGGCGCCGCGGCCCAACTGGCCCTTTGCCTTCTGGGTTTTGCCCTGCTGCTGGCGGTGTTGGAACAGATCCAGCGCGGTGCGGCGCGCAATTACGGCGCAGGCAAGCGGTTTGAACGCCCCGATCCGGTCGTGCTGACCGGCTGGCGGCGGTGGGGCGCGGCCGCTTTTTGCGGGTTTCCGGTGCTGTTCGGCTTCCTGTTGCCGCTTGTCGTGCTCTTCGAGATGGGCATCGGATCGGAGCAGGATCTCTTCTCCGACCGGTATCTCGGCTTCATCCGCAATTCGATCGTCGCGGCCAGCGCCGCGGCCGTCGTGACCGTGGGAGCGGCGGTCCTTATCGCATCCTATCGGCGTCTTCGCCCCGGCCGCCTTGCGGCGGGGTGCGATCACATTGCCAGGATCGGCTATGCGGTGCCCGGCGGCGTGATCGCAGTCGGCCTTCTGGTGCCCTTCGCAGGTCTCGACAACTGGATCGATCACCATATGGAAAACTGGTTTGGCGTATCGACCGGCCTGATCTTCACCGGAACGATCACGGTATTGGTGATGGCGTATATGGTCCGGTTCATGGCGGCCGCGCTCAATGCCTATGACGGCGGGCTGGTGACGGTTCATCCGCATATGGATGCGGTTGCCAGGACACTGGGCGAGTCGCCGGTCGGCATGCTGCGCAAGGTGCATTTGCCGATTCTCCTGCCTTCGGTGCTGACGGCACTCCTCATCGTGTTCGTCGATGTGATGAAGGAGCTTCCCGCAACCCTCATCATGCGGCCATTCAATTTCGATACGCTGGCCGTGCAGGCGCACCGGCTTGCCGCCGATGAACGGCTTGACGGCGCCGCGGTTCCTTCACTGGTAATCGTTGCCGTCGGTTTGCTGCCGGTCATTGTCCTGTGCCGGACGCTCGTGCGCCGGTCCACCGGCGCCGGGGCGCGCTTTGTGAACCAGACGCATTGAGCCGATTCCAGCCGAGAACCGCAGCCGATCCTATGACGAGCGCCCGCCGACGGCATCGCCAAGGCTTTCAAAAAACTGTGCGGCCAGCTTTTTCGACGTCGAATCGATCAGCCGCGAGCCGAGCTGTGCCAGCTTTCCGCCGACCTTCGCCTTGACGTCATAGGAGACGACCGTCTCGTCGCCGTCTTCGCGCAGGACCACATCGGCACCGCCCCTGGCAAATCCGGCGATGCCGCCCTTTCCTTCCCCGGTGATCGTGTAGCTCTCCGGCGCATTGATGTTTTCGAGCACAACCGCGCCCTTGAAGGTCGCCGAAACCGGCCCGACCTTGAGCTTGACCGAGGCGGCCATCTCATTTTCGCCGGTCATTTCCAGCGACTGACAGCCGGGAATGCACTGTTTGAGCACATCCGGATCGTTGAGCGCGGCCCACACCGCATCCCGCGGGGCGGCGATCCGCTCTTCACCGTTCATCTCCATATTCCCCTCCCGTGTTTACCGCAGACGATCCCTTGATACCGAAAAGCCGGCCGAATGGAAATCGTCGCGACGGCACGGGCGGGCACGGCGGTTTGTTTTGGCCGGAGCGAGATGAGCCAGGACAAAATGCCTTTGCCGGGGCGTCGGGCGATGCTATTTGCTTGGCACTGTTTTTTGAAGGGCGCAATCATCGGGCGGTCGAAAATATTGAAAGAAAAACAAAGAGGAAAGTCCGGCGGCAGGCAAGGCAAGCCAGCGCAGAACCGGCAGCGCGCCAAATCGGGTGCTGCCGCCAAACGGGGTGAACTGGAAAAGAGCGACCACGAGGCTCGCCGCGCTGCTCAAATGCCTGGCGATACACGGCGGGCCGCGCGCGGCGGTGAGCGCCCCGCGCAGAACGTGCCGCTCATTCTCGAAACGAAGCCGAATGACGATTACAGCCTGATCGACAGCGGTGAGGGAGAAAAGCTCGAGCAATACGGCCCCTATCGCATTGTCCGCCCCGAAGCCCAGGCGCTTTGGCCGCGCAGCCTCAAGGACAGCGCGTGGCAAAGGGCCGATGGCGTCTTCACCGGCGACACCGACGAGGACGGGATGGGCCGGTGGCGGTTTCCCGCCGGGCCGCTGGGCGAAACCTGGCCGATGCGCCTTATGGATGTCGATTTTCACGGCCGCTTTACCGCGTTCCGTCACGTCGGCGTCTTTCCTGAGCAACTGGCACACTGGCGCTGGATGCGCGAACAGATCGCCGCCAGCAACCGCCCCATAAAGGTCCTCAATCTCTTCGGCTATACGGGCGTCGCTTCTCTCATTGCGGCAGCGGCCGGGGCGCATGTCACCCATGTCGACGCATCGAAGAAGGCGATCGGCTGGGCACGCGAAAACCAGGCGCTGGCGCAGATGGAGGACAAGCCGATCCGCTGGATCTGCGACGATGCGATGAAGTTCATCGCGCGTGAGGAGCGGCGGGCGAGCGGCTACGACATCATCCTTGCGGACCCGCCGAAATTCGGCCGCGGCCCCAACGGCGAAGTCTGGCAGTTGTTCGAGCAACTGCCGGCCATGCTCGATATCTGCCGCTCGATATTGAGCGAGCGGCCGCTTGCCCTGGTGCTGACGGCCTATTCGATCCGGGCATCCTTCTATTCGATCCACGAATTGCTGCGCGAGACGATGCGCGGGGCCGCAGGAACGGTGGAATCGGGCGAGCTCATCCTGCGGGAACAATCGGCGGGCCGGGCCTTGCCGACCTCGCTGTTCAGCCGCTGGGTGGCACCATGAACGGGCGTCAGGAGGAGCGCAAACGGGTTGGCCGCGTCAAGGAGATCACCAGCCTGACCAATCCAGTGATCAAGGACATCCGGGCGCTGGCGATCAAAAAGAACCGCGACCGCACGGGCCTCTTCCTGACCGAAGGGCAAAAACTGGTGATCGACGCCCTGGATCTCGGCTGGACCATCCGTACACTGGTCTATTCGAAATCGGCCAGGGAAAAAGCCGGCGTCGCGCCTCTCGCGGCCCGCGCGGTGGCAGCCGGTGCGCTGGTGCTGGAGGTGAGCGGGAAGGTGCTTGCCGCTATAACACGGCGGGACAATCCCCAGATGGTCTGCGCGGTATTCGAACAGCGATATACGGCGCTGACGGACCTGAGGCCGAAAGCGGGCGAGACCTATGTGGCGCTCGACCGGGTGCGCGATCCGGGAAATCTCGGGACCATCATGCGCACGGCCGATGCCGCCGGGGCCAGCGCGGTCATTCTGGTCGGCGACTGCACGGACCCGTTTTCCATCGAGACCGCGCGCGCGACGATGGGCTCGGTCTTCGCGATGCCGGTTGCGCGAACCGGCGCCGACGGGTTCCTCAAATGGTGCGACGGCACCCGTGCCCTGCTGGTCGGCACCCATCTTCAGGGCGCCATCGACTATCGCATGATTGACTACGCGAAAAGCCCGGTCATTCTTTTGATGGGAAACGAACAGGCCGGACTTCCGGAACCTCTTGCGCAGCGATGCGATAAGCTGGCACGTATTCCGCAAGCCGGTCGCGCCGATTCGCTCAACCTGGCGGTGGCGACCGGGATTATGCTGTTCGAAGCACGCAGACACGCGCTGGAGGTCTGAGATGAAAGCCGCACGGTCATTGTTCTCCCGCCCGCGCTACGCGATGGCCCTGGTTGCGCTGCTTGTCGCCATCGACCAGACCGTCAAATGGGCCGTCGAGGAGTTTCTGCCGCTTCAGCAAATGGTCGAGGTGCTGCCGTTTTTCGCGCTATTCCATACCCGCAACGAAGGCATCGCCTTTTCCATGCTGAGCTGGATGAACGAAAACTGGCTGATCGCCCTGATGCTCGTGGTCATTGCATTTGTCGCCGGTCTCTGGGCCCGCAGCACGCCGCAGCGCTGGATCAGCCAGATCGGGTTCGCGCTGATCGTCGCCGGCGCCATCGGCAATCTGATCGACCGCGCGACCTATGGCTATGTGATCGACTACATCCTGTTGCATACAAACAACTGGTATTTCGCGGTTTTCAATCTCGCCGACACGTTCATCACGCTGGGCGCCGGCGCAATCATCATCGACGAAGTGTTCGGCAAGTGGATCTATCCGCAGGAACCGGAGGAGTCCGAACAATCCTGAAACAGAACCGGCCACCCGCCGGTCACCGGAGGATAAAGCATGCAGGAACCGTTCAGGGCCATCGTCATCGATCGCGATGAAAACAAGGTTCAAAGCGTCGAGACCCGCGAGATCGGCCTCGACGATCTTATGGAGGGCGATGTCGTCGTTGAGGTCAACGCGACCACCGTCAACTACAAGGACGGCCTCGCCATCACAGGCAAGGCGCCCGTGGTGCGGCGATGGCCGATGATACCGGGCATCGACTGCGCGGGAACGGTCGTGCAGTCCGGCCATGACGGTTTCAAGGAGGGCGACCAGGTCATCCTCAACGGCTGGGGCGTCGGCGAAACGCATACGGGCTCCCATGCGCGCTACGCGCGTCTCAACGGCGACTGGCTTATTCGCCGGCCGGAGGGCATCAGCGCGCTCGATGCCATGGCCATCGGCACGGCAGGCTATACGGCCATGCTGTGCGTCATGGCGCTTGAGCGGCAGGGCGTGACGCCTCAGGACGGGCCGGTCATCGTCACCGGCGCCAATGGCGGGGTCGGCACGGTGGCCATTGCGGTCCTGTCGAAACTCGGCTTCGAGGTGATCGCCTCGACGGGCCGCACGTCGGAGGCCGATTTCCTCACATCGCTGGGCGCATCCGAAATCATCGATCGCGCGGAACTTTCGGAACCCGGACGCCCGCTCGGCAAGGAGCGCTGGGCGGCGGGTATCGATTCGGTCGGCAGCCACACGCTGGCAAACGTGATCGCGATGACCCGCTATGGCGGCGCGGTGGCGGCATGCGGCCTGGCGCAGGGCATGGATCTTCCGGCCACCGTCATGCCGTTCATTTTGCGGGCCATCGCGCTTCTGGGCGTCGATTCCGTCATGGCATCGCGTGCATTAAGGGAGGAGGCATGGCGCCGGCTCGGCACCGATCTCGATCTGGGCAAACTTCATGCTCTATCGAAAACCATTGCGTTTGATGATATCATTCCGACAGCAGCCGCGCTGATCGACGGCAAGATCAGGGGGCGCGTCGTCATTGATATGGAAAAATGATTTCTGCAAAGGGTGAAATACATTAACGACGACAACTTATCGTGGAAAGGCAGTGACGGCATGTCACTGCTTTGTCGTATTGTTCTGCTTAATGAGCGTCATGACTCGTTCACGGGATTGATTTGCCATGACACTGAACATGCGCCACACATTGCCGGCCAAATCGACGCGGCCGGCGCTTGAAATGATGCAGGAAGAAACCGCCATACTGGGCCGGATTGGCGATCTCGAGACCCGCCTGGCGTGCACACAGGAAGAAATCGAGGCGGCCCAGGCCGTCCGCTTCAACGTGTTCGCCAAGGAAATGGGTGCGGTTCTGCCGCCCGAATCCATGCGCCGCGGACGCGACATGGATGCGTTCGACGCGGTTTGCGATCACCTGCTTGTTTTCGACCGCACCATTGTCGGCAGTCCGGAAGAGCAGATCGTCGGCACCTACCGGCTTCTGCGCCAGGACGCTGCACGCGCGAATGACGGCTTCTACTCGACCTCCGAGTTCGCCATCGACGACATGCTTGCCCGGCACCCCGAAAAGCGCTTCCTCGAACTGGGGCGCTCCTGCGTGCTGCCGCAATATCGCACCCGCCGCACCGTCGAACTTCTGTGGCAGGGAAACTGGGCCTATTCGCTCGAACACGGCATCGACGCCATGTTCGGCTGCGCGTCCATGCCCGGCATAAGACCCGAAGCCCATGCCCTGCCCCTGTCCTTCCTCTATCACAACCGGCTGGCGAGCGGTGAGTGGTCGGTCAGCGCGCGGCCGGAGCTCTATAACAATATGGACCTGATGCCGAAGGAAGCCGTCGATGCGCGCAGCGCCATGTCGGCCCTCCCCCCCCTTCTGAAGGGCTATCTGAGGCTCGGCGCGGTGATCGGCGACGGCGCGGTGATCGACCATGCGTTCGGGACGACCGACGTGATGGTGGTGCTGCCGATCTCGAATATCGACTCGCGCTATCTGAATTATTACGGCGCCGACGCCAGCCGCTTCGCGTCCTGAAAGCCCGGATACGTTCCGGTAAAAGGCGGGCCATAGACGCCCGCCTTTTTGCGCCGGTCAGCTGCCGACATTGTAGGCGGCGATCGCCGCCATATTGACGATGTCTGAGTCGCGCGCGCCCATGGAGACGATCTGCACCGATTTGTCGAGACCGACGAGCAGCGGTCCGATAACGGTCGAACCGCCGAGTTCCTGGAGCATTTTGGTCGAAATCGACGCCGAGTGGAAAGCCGGCATGACGAGGACATTGGCCGGACCCGACAGGCGACAGAACGGATATTGCCGCATGACGTCGAGATTGAGTGCGACATCGGCCGCCATTTCGCCGTCATATTCGAAATCGACCCGCCGCCGGTCCAGTATCGAGACCGCCTCGCGCACCCTCTCCGCGCGTTCGCCGGGCGGATGGCCGAAGGTCGAATAGGCAAGCATGGCCACCCGCGGCTCATAGCCAAGCCGGCGGGCAACGCCGGCGGCCTCCTCGGCAATGTCGGCGAGTTCCTCGGAGTCCGGCATGTCGATGACTGCCGTGTCGGCAACGAGAACCGTTCTGCCGCGGCAAAGGGCGAGCGAGACGCCGATCACCCGGTGGCCGGGTTTGACATCGATGCACCGGCGCACATCGTCGAGCGCCGTCGAATAGTTGCGCGTGGTGCCCGTGACCACCGCATCGGCGTCACCAAGCGCGGCCATGCAGGAGGCGAAATGATTGCGGTCGGTGTTTATCAGGCGCTGGCAGTCACGATAGAGATAACCCTTCCTTTGCAGGCGCGCATAAAGATATTCCGTGTAGGCCTCGACCCGATGCGACACGCGCGCGTTGACGAGTTCGAGGCCGGGCCTGTCGAGATCGATGCCGGCGTGTCTGGCAACCTCTTCCATCTGCTCCGAGCGTCCGAGCAGAATGGCGGTGCCGAGATTCTGATTCACATAGGTCACCGCCGCGCGCATGACCTGCTCTTCCTCGCCCTCGGCGAAGACAACACGGCGCTGCTGACGGCGCACACGCTCATAAATGCGCTGCAGGGTCGAGGCGATCGGATCGCGGCGGGCGGAGAGCTCGCGCCCATAGGCCTCAAGATCGAGGATGGGGCGCTGGGCGACGCCCGAATCCATCGCCGCCCGGGCGACCGCCCTCGGGATATCCGACAGCAGACGCGGATCGAAGGGAACGGGAATGATGTATTGCGGTCCGAAACGGGGCCTGTTCCCGCGATAGGCCGTCGCGACCTCGTCGGGCACGTCCTGGCGCGCCAGATGGGCGAGCGCCTCGGCCGCGGCGATCTTCATCGCATCGTTGATCGTCGATGCGCGCACGTCCAGCGCACCGCGAAAGATATAGGGAAAGCCCAGAACGTTGTTGACCTGATTGGGATAATCGGACCGGCCGGTCGCCATGATGGCGTCCTCGCGTATGCGCGATACCTCCTCCGGCGTGATTTCCGGATCGGGGTTGGCCATGGCGAAGATAATCGGGTTGTCGGCCATCGAACGGACCATGTCCTCGGTCAACGCGCCCTTGACCGACAATCCGAAGAACACGTCGGAGCCCTTGACCGCCTCGGCCAGCGTTCTGTCTTCGGTTTTGACGGCATGGGCGGATTTCCACTGGTTCATGCCCTCTTCTCGGCCCTGGTAGATCACGCCCTTGGTGTCGCACAGCGTGATGTTGTCCGGCTTGAAGCCCATGGACTTGATCAGCTCGACACAGGCGATGGCCGCGGCGCCGGCGCCGTTGCACACGAGCCTGGTTGTCTCCATGTCACGGCCCGTCAGGTGAAGGGCATTGATCAGACCGGCAACGGCAATGATCGCCGTGCCGTGCTGGTCGTCATGAAAGACGGGGATATCCATGACCTCGCGCAGGCGCTGCTCGATGATGAAACAGTCCGGCGCCTTGATGTCCTCGAGGTTGATGCCGCCGAAGGAGGGACCGAGATGGCGCACGCAATTGACAAATTCGTCGATGTCCTCGGTGCCGACCTCGAGATCGATGGAGTCCACATCCGCGAAACGCTTGAAGAGAACCGCCTTGCCTTCCATGACCGGCTTCGACGCCAGCGCGCCGAGATTGCCGAGGCCGAGAATGGCCGTTCCGTTGGATATCACCGCGACGAGGTTGCCGCGCCCGGTATAGTCGAAGGCGCGGGACGGGTCGTCGGCGATGGCCTTGACCGGCACAGCGACACCGGGCGAATAGGCGAGCGAGAGATCGCGCTGCGTCGCCATCGGCTTGGTGGCGTTGACCTCGAGTTTTCCCGGTTTGCCGCGGGCGTGGAACTCCAGCGCCTCCTGCTCGGTGATGGTTGCCATCGTCTGTGACGCTTTGCTGGTCTCGGGCATATCTTCCAACCTGTTGTGGGCGAAGCGTATTCCTGTCTCCGCACCTGTTGTTTTTGCAGCCGCCGCACGGTTAGTGTGCGTACTGGCCGGTGTAAAGCCTGCCAGCGCTGATGCAGCTTAACGAAATGGTTGAAAGTGCCAACAGCCAATGCACTGTTATCGCGTGCATCAGCGGCGATAATGTCGCAGAGCGACGACAGGGCGCATGCCGGGAATGACAAAGGAATGATCACCACCGACAAACTGGCTTCCCGGGAAAGCCGGGCCGCGGCGACGCCGATGATGGAACAGTTCATCGAGATCAAGGCCGACTATACGGACGCCCTGCTGTTTTATCGGATGGGCGATTTTTACGAGCTGTTCTTTTCCGATGCGGTCGAGGCGGCGAAGGCGCTGGGCATCACGCTGACAAAACGCGGCCAGCATCTGGGCGAGGATATTCCCATGTGCGGCGTCCCGGTCCATGCCGCGGACGACTACCTGCAGAAGCTGATCGCACGCGGCTATCGGGTGGCGGTCTGCGAGCAGACGGAGGATCCGGCAGAGGCCAGGAAACGGGGAGCCAAATCGGTGGTTCGGCGCGACGTCGTGCGCCTTGTGACGCCCGGCACGCTGACGGAGGAAAAACTTCTTTCGCCTGCCGAATCCAACTATCTCATGGCGCTCGCCCGGGTAAAGGGACAGAGCGGCGGCGGCTTCGCGCTCGCCTGGGTCGACATATCGACCGGAACCTTCCGGCTCGCCGAAACCGCGAAGGACCGTCTCGCGGCGGATGTCATGCGTGTCGATCCGAAGGAGCTGATCGTCTCGGACCGGGTGTTTTACGACGACGAACTGCGTCCGGTCTTCGAACTGATCGGGCCGGCCGTCTCACCGCAACCGTCGGTGCTGTTCGACAGTTCCAGCGCGGAAGGCCGCATCAAACGGTTCTTCGACGTTTCAACCATTGACGGTTTCGGAACGTTCTCCCGCGCGGAACTGGCGGCCGCAGCGGCGGCGATCGCCTATGTCGAAAAGACGCAGTTTGCCGAGCGGCCGCCCTTGCGCCGCCCGGAAAGGGAGAGCGGCGGATCGAGCCTTTTCATCGATCCGGCGACACGGGCAAATCTTGAGCTCGTGCGCACGCTTTCGGGAGACCGCAAGGGATGCCTTCTTCATGCCATCGACCGCACGGTGAGCGGCGGAGGCGGCCGGTTGCTGGCGGAGCGGCTGATGTCGCCGCTGACCGATCCGGCATTGATCGATCTCCGGCTCGAAGCGGTCTCCTGGCTGCTGACGCAGCCGGCGCTTGCCGGCGACATTCGCGATGGCCTGAAGTCTGCTCCCGATATGCCACGCGCCCTGTCGCGCATCGCGCTCAACCGGGGCGGACCGCGCGATCTCGGCGCCATCCGCCAAGGCCTGCAGATGGCGCAAACCATCGCCGCTCTGTTCGGCGGGAGCGATGTCCCGGACGAGATCGGCCACGCGGTCGCGCAACTGGCGGCGCTGCCGCCCGCCTTGCTGGAACGGCTCGATACCGCACTGGCCGACGAACTGCCGCTTCTGCGTCGCGACGGCGGGTTTGTCCGCAACGGACACCATGATGAACTTGACGAGATGCGGGCACTGCGCGACGAATCGCGCAAGGTGATTGCCGGACTGCAGGCTCAATATGCCGAAGAGACCGGTGTCAAATCGCTGAAGATCAAGCACAACAACGTGCTCGGTTACTTCATCGAGGTCACCGCGAACAATTCCGCCGCCCTCACCGACAGCGACGATGCAAAGGCGCGTTTCATCCACCGGCAGACCATGGCCAACGCCATGCGCTTCACCACGACGGAACTCGCGGATCTGGAAAGCCGCATCGCCAATGCCGCCGACCGGGCTTTGACCATCGAATTCGAGGTTTACGACGGGCTGACGGCGGCTGTCGTGGAAGCGGCGGAGGCGATCACCGGCGCGGCCGGGGCACTTGCCGTTCTCGATGTCTCGGCGGCGCTGGCGCGGCTTGCCGATGAGCAGGGCTATTGCAGACCGCAGGTCGACACATCGCGGGCCTTCCATGTGGTCGCGGGACGCCACCCGGTCGTCGAACAGGCGCTGCGGCGCCAGGCGGAGGGCCCGTTCGTGGCCAATGATTGCGACCTGTCGCCGAAAGACGACGCGCAGGAAGGCGCGATCTGGCTGCTGACCGGGCCGAATATGGGCGGCAAATCGACCTTCCTGCGCCAGAATGCGCTCATCGCCATCATGGCCCAGATGGGGTCCTTCGTTCCTGCCGGCAGCGCGCATATCGGCGTCGTTGACCGGCTGTTTTCGCGGGTCGGCGCGTCGGACGATCTCGCCCGCGGCCGGTCGACATTCATGGTCGAAATGGTCGAGACGGCCGCGATCCTCAATCAGGCGAGCGACCGCTCACTGGTCATCCTCGATGAAATCGGCCGCGGGACGGCAACCTTCGACGGGCTTTCCATCGCCTGGGCCGCCGTCGAGCACCTGCACGAGGTCAATCGCTGCCGGGGTCTCTTCGCCACGCATTTTCACGAACTGACGGTGCTTTCCGAAAAACTCGGGCGGCTCTCCAACGCCACCATGCGGGTCAAGGAATGGGAAGGAGAGGTCATCTTCCTGCACGAGGTCGGGCCGGGCGCGGCCGACCGATCCTACGGCATCCAGGTGGCGCGGCTCGCGGGCCTGCCCGAGGCCGTTGTCGCTCGTGCACGCGACGTCCTCAGCCAACTGGAAGAGGGCGAGCGCCAGAGCCCCGCCCATCAGCTCATCGACGACCTGCCGCTGTTCTCCGCTGACGTCCGGCATGAGCGCCCGGCACAAGCGGGGCCCAGCGAGGTCGAGGCAGCGCTCGGCGATATCAACCCGGACGACATGACCCCGCGCGAGGCGCTGGAAGCGCTTTACATGCTGCGGGGAAAGATGGGCGCGCGCAAATAGCGGTAGAAAGACCGCATGGCCGGCCCTACCTCCAAGGGTCAGATTGATGGTTGCCGAGCGACTGTACATGAAACGTTACGTCTGGATATGGCTGCTGGTCCTGATCACGGCGCCGAACGCTGCGGCCGACACGCTCACCGCCGACCAGATACAAGCCGAGATGTTGAACAGGACCATCGTCACGCACAGATTTGGAATGAGGGTGACCATGCTCTACATGGACGGTGGCGTGGTGTCGGCCAGGTCCCTGCTCGGATCCATGAACGGCACGTGGGAGGCGCGTGGAAACAGGATATGTTCGACATTTCCCCGCGGCCCGGCAAAGGGCACCAGCTGTGTCAGCTTTCGTCGAACGGGGACCAACCGGTATATCAGCTCCGAGGGTGTCCGGTTCCGGGTTGTCGATTGAACCGGATGGCCGCAACAACGACAACCGCAGCCGGCAAGCCATAATCCGACGCTGCCAGGGGACCGAAAGACCCGATGGATTCATTGACACAATTCACCCTCGGGGCGGCGATTTCCGCGCTGTGCCTTGGCAAGAAACTCGGGCCGCGCAAAGCCGCGCTTCTTGGCGGCATCCTGGGCACCATACCGGACCTCGACGTCCTTCTGCCCGTCGACAATCCCGTCGATGCCTTCGTCTTCCATCGCGGGTGGACCCATTCGGTGTTCGTTCACGCGGTCGCGACGCCGGTGGTCGGCGAACTCCTCGTCCGCCTCGTCAACCCGCTCAGAGGGATGAGAGCCAGGGTCTGGCTGACCGTTTTCCTGTGCTTCTCGACGCACGCCATGATCGATGCGATGACCGTTTACGGAACCCGCCTCTTCTGGCCGTTCTATCCCGACCCGATCGGCGTCGGATCCATCTTCATCATCGACC
>NZ_CFHWAF010000056.1:0-10448 GCF_984452065.1 Hoeflea sp.
CGCCATGGAAATGATCGGTCGCGAAGTGGCCGCGGGCGCGGCGATCCAGGCGACGTCGGCTGATTTCGCCAAGCTCGATCGGTTGGTTGACCAGATAGCGGAGGCCGCGCACATCAACGAACTCGTCGACCGGCAGTTCGAGTTGCATGCCGGTCTCGTCGCTGCCTGCCACAACCCGGTGATGGCTCTGATCATGGACGCGCTGTCATCGGTGGTCCGATCGCTGATCGCCAGCAGGCTCAGGATCATCACCATGGTCAGCGGCGCGTTTGAACGCAATGTGGAGGTCTATCGTGCCCTGATCGACGCGCTGCGTGCGCGCGAGCCGGAACTGGCGCGTGGCGCCGTTCAGGAATGCTACTGGCTGTGGCGCAGGGAGGAAGCCAAGGTCGCCGATCTCTGGCTTGGATGAATCATTATCATGACGCCGACCGGAAAAGGGGTGGACTCCACGCCAGTGTTGGTATACCACATTCCAATAAACAGGAATTCGGTATACCAAATGGCCAAACTGACCATGGCGCCCGTGCCCAAAGCCAGCGAGAGTGTCTACCAGACGCTCTTCCGGGCAATCGTCGAGGGTGAACTGGAGCCCGGCGAGCCGCTGAGCGACCGGGCTCTGGCGCTGCAGCTCGGTGTGAGCCGAACCCCTATCCGCGAGGCTTTCCATCAGCTCGAGGCTGCCGGCTTGGTGCGCCGGCGTGGTCGGATCGGATGGGTGGTCACCGCCTTTGACCGGCGCGACGTTGAAGAACTGATCGAGTTGCGAACCGTTCTGGAAGTGGCCGGGGTCCGCAAGGTCGTGGAGTTGCACACGGCAGATATCAACCGGATCGCCGGCCTTTTCGATGGTTTTTCACTCCCCATGCCGGCAGGCGAGATAGCCCGCTACCTGGCGGTCGACCATGAACTGCACCTGGCCCTGATCGGCGCGACCGAGAATCGACGGATCATTGAGGTCTACCGGCACGTCGAGTGGCATATCGACCGGGTGCGCCACTTCGTGTCCTACAGCGCCCACCGGCGCGTGGATGAAAGCCTGGAGGAGCATCTTCGCATTTGCCGCGCGCTGAAGGCCCGTGACGCCGACGAGGCAACGCGCGCTTTGAGCACGCATCTGCTCAACGTTCGCAAGAGCTTTCTGGATCTGTTCGATCGGGCCATGGCCGAGGCCGGTCAAGGACAGGACAGTGACACCGTAAACCGTTCATAGGGCGCCAACACACCCAGTTTACAGCGTTTAGGAGGAGGAACTTATGAAAACGCATAATCGCACATTCGCAGGATTTCTGGCTGGCACAGTGCTGGCTGCGGGACTTGCGGTCAACGCTCACGCGGAAACGACCATTCGGCTAGCCGTCGGTGATCCGATCGGCTCAGCGGTCGGCGCCACGGCGCAGGATTTCGCAAAGCGCGTGGATGACGCAACGGATGGCAAGGTCAAGGTTGAGGTTTTTGCCGACGGCGTCCTGTTTGGCGGAGACCAGAACGCGGCCGTCAACATGCTGCAGAACGGCTCGCTTGATGCGGTCATCCTGTCGACTTCGGTTTATGCTTCCTTCGAGCCTTGCATGAATTCGATCAGCCTGCCCTACCTGTTCGAGGATTACGATCAGTTCGCTGCCTATCTGGAAGGAGAGCCGGGCCGGAAATTGCTCGATTCCCTCGATCGGCTGAACACCGAGGGTTTGGCGTTGATGATCCGTACCTTTCGTCACGTGACCAATTCGGTGCGCCCGATCGAGACACCGCAGGATCTTGAAGGACTCAATCTGCGCGTGCCCAACAACAAGCTTTGGGTCGAGTTCTTCGGTCCATTGGGCGCCAACCCGACGCCTATGGATTTCAAGGAGGTCTATACCGCCTTGCAGCTTGGCGCCATCGACGGGCAGGAAAACCCGGTCGAAGTGCCGTTGGCCAACAAGTTCTTCGAGGTGCAGTACCACCTGTCCCTCACGGGTCACCTTTCGGACGGCTATATTCTGGCCGTAAACGAGGATGTGTGGGACGCGTTCGACAAGCAGACGCAAAATGCCCTGCGCACGGCCGCGCAGGAGACGGCGCGTTTCAAGTTCGAACAGGATCTGAGTGAAGAAAACCGCATTGTCGCCGAGCTTGAGGATCTGGGAATGACCGTCAACCGGCTGACGCCAGATCAACGCGCCGTGTTTCAGGAGCGGGCGCTGGCGCTCTACCCGAATTTCGAGGCGCTCGTCGGCAAGCAGTGCATGGCTGAAGCACTGGAATTCGTTGGCCGTTAGCAGTCGATGAGTCCGGGCGATCAAGACATGCGGCCGTCCACCGATACGGCGGGCGGCCCGCCAGGTGCCGACACGTCGGCTCCGCATGAATGGATCAGTCGCAGGGGCCGGCTCTGGCGCGCGGTCGACGGAGCCGTGTTTCTCGGTGTTTTGGGCATGCTAATCATGGTCGCGATCCAGGTTCTTTCACGCTTGTTCCAGCATTCGCTGCCTTGGACCGAGGAAATCACCCGCTACCTGTTCATCTGGACCGTGTTTCTCGGGCTTGCGGCTGGCTTTCGCTCGGCCGAGCACACCCGTATAACCTTGCTTCTATACATGGTGCCCCGGCGATTGCGCATCGTCGCAACGCATATCTATTTTCTGGCGGGTGTGGTGTTCTTCTCGATCGTCGCCTTCACGGGCTGGCGACTGATCGTCCAGCAGTTTCAAAGCGGTGAAAGCTCGCCGGCGCTCGGCATCGACATGTTCATGGTCACGGCGGCGGTGGTCGCCGGCGCCGCCCTGTCGCTGTTGGCTCATGTCGAAACGGTCTATCTGGATGCGCGTGTGCGCAGCATTCTCGATGAAGAGGCGATCGACACGTGAGTATGACCCTGCTCGCCTTGTTCTTCTTGCTGGCGGTACTGGGCGTTCCGCTTGCCGTGTCACTGGGCCTTGCGGCCGCGATCACGCTTTACCTTTACGACCTCCCGCTGTCGGTGGTGTCGCAGGCCATGTATACCTCGATGAACAGTTTCCTGCTCGTGGCGGTCCCGCTTTTCATCCTGGCCGGCCGCGTTATGGAACAAGGCGGTGTCTCGGACCGAATCTTTGCCGCCGCAAATGGCGTGGTCGGACGCTGGCGCGGCGGGCTGGGCCAGGTCAACATCGTCGCCAGCATGATCTTCGGCGGCATATCCGGGTCCTCGGTCGCCGATGTCAGTGGGCTGGGGCCGCTGGAGATCCGCGCCATGACCGAGCGCAGATATCCGCGGCCATATGCGGCCGCGCTAACGATGGTCACCTCGACCATGGCATCGGTGGTGCCGCCCAGCATCCTGATGATCATTGCCGCGGCCACTGCGGGCCAGTCGGTCGGCGCGGCCCTCGCAGGGGGCCTTGGGCCGGCCATTGTGTTGTTAATTCTGTTTGCGTTGCTCAATTACGTGCTTTCGGTGCGTCACGGCATGGGTGAAGTCGTTCCGCTTCCGGGACGCCAGACACTGATACAGATCGCCGTTGCGCTACCGGCGCTCGGCGCGCCCATCATCATCCTCGGAGGTATCTTTCGGGGTTTCGTCACACCGACCGAGGCCGCGGGCCTCGCCGTGCTTTATACGCTGTTCATCGGCACCGCGATCTATCGCGAAGTTTGCTGGCGCAAGCTGCCTGGTCTGATCACGCGCGCCGGGATCAATGCAGGAACGATCCTGTTCATCGCCATGGCCGCGTCGGTCGCCACCTATATCTTCACGATTGACGGTCTGCCGCTGAAGGTGAGTTCGGCCATCCTGGCGCTGTCGGACAATCCCGTCGCCGTCCTGCTGCTGCTCGGTGTGGCGCTCGTCGTGGTCGGCATGTTCATGGATATCATAGCCGCGATCCTGATCCTGACGCCGGTGCTGCTGCCGACTGCGCTGGCGGTCGGCGTCGACCCGATCCACTTCATCGTGTTTCTGGTGACGGCGCTGTCCATCGGTCTGTCCTCGCCACCCGTCGGGGTCTGTCTGTTCGCAACCGCCTATATATCCGGTCTGCGCGTTGAAACCGTAGTTCGGGCCGCGGTGCCCTACTATATCGTCATGCTGCTGGCGCTGGTCCTGCTGGCGCTATTCCCCAACCTGGTTCTCTGGCCTGTCCAGATCCTGATGTGATGTCCCGCAAAGGCAGTGCGTGGCATCGCCGGCTGTCTAAGGAGCGCTTGTGTGAGTTACGTAGTCAAACAACCATGGACGAGTTTCATTGATGGAAGCTGGGCTTCGGGTGAAGGCGGCCGGCTGGTGGAGATCGCCGATCCGGGGTGCCTCGGTGCGGTGGCTTCGCGATATCGCACGAGCGGCGCGGAAGACGTGGAGCAGGCCGTGCAGGCGGCGGCGCGGGCCTTTGCCGTCTGGTCGGCCACGCCGGCCGCCACGCGGGCCAATCACGTCTACGCCCTGATCGATCTGTGGCGCGACCGGATCGATGGCCTGGCCGAGGCGACCACGCGCGAAATGGGCAAGCCGCTGGCCGAATCGCGCTCGGAAGCCATGCGTGCCATAGACGAGATGCGCTTTTGGGCAGGCGAGGCCCTGCGGCTTGGCGACCGCACCTTCGAGAGCACGAGGCCGTCGACGCAAGCGCTCACGATCCGGCAGCCAATCGGCCCGGTCGCCGCCATCGCCCCGTGGAACTTCCCGATACTGACACCGGTGCGCAAGGTGATCCCGGCGCTGATTTGCGGCTGCACCATTGTGCTCAAACCGGCTCTGCAGGCTTCCGCCGCATCCGTTCTGCTGATGCGGATGCTCAGCGAGGCGGGGCTGCCGAAGGGGGTCGCGAACCTGCTGATCGGCTCGGGCGGCGAAATCGGCGACGCGCTGGTGCGTCACCCGTTGATCGCCGGCATATCCTTTACCGGATCGACGCAGGTGGGCACCGGTATCGGGGTTGCCGCCGCCGAGCGCAATGCGCGGGTCCAGCTCGAGATGGGCGGCAAGAATGCCGCCGTCGTCGCGTCGTATGGCGACACGGACCGCGCGGCGGACGAGATCGTCAAGGCCGCTTTCGCCGTTGCCGGGCAACGCTGCACATCGATCAGTCGCGTGATCGTGCCGCATCGGGAGAAGGCGGCGCTCGAGGCGGCGCTCGTGCGCCATGCCGAGGCGCTGCGTGTCGGATACGGGTTCGATGACGGCGTGCAGATGGGGCCTTTGGCCAGCAGGGACCAGTTCGAGACAACCGAACGGTATGTCCGCATGGCCAGGGATGGCGGCGGACGGATCCTGACCGGTGGTCACCCTTGCGGCGAGGCCGGCTATTACTACGCACCGACCGTTGTCACCGATGTTGCTCCGGACACGCCGCTGGCGACCGACGAGATCTTCGGCCCCGTTCTGAGCGTCATTCCCGTGGCCGACTTCGAAGAGGCGCTGCGTGTCAACAATGAGGTTCGATACGGGCTGACATCGGCGGTCTTCACCGACGACGCGGATATGGCACACGCCTTCACGGCCGGTTCCCAGGCCGGAATGGTCCATGTCAATCACGGCACATCGAGCGAGGGGCATCTTCCCTTCGGCGGCTGGAAGCAATCCGGTCAGGGTCCCTACGGCATCGGCGATACGTCCGCCGATTTCTACACGGCGCTCAAGGCAGTTTACCGGATGCACAGGGCCGTCCCAAGATCATCTTAGAAGAGACAGGACATTGAACGATCAACGTACCTTCAGTTTTGAGTTTCCCGCACGGATCGAGTTTGGCGCAGGTGTGGTTGCCCGGCTCGGCGAGTTCGTTCGTTCACTCAAAAGCAATCGCGTTCTGATTGTAACGGATCCCGGTTTGGTCGAAGCCGGCATCGTCGACCGCATCACGTCAGTCCTCGATGGGACAGGTATCGACCATCTGATCTTTCAGGAAATTGAATCAGAGCCCGATGCCCGTTCCGTACACGCTGCTGCGGATCTCTATCGTTCGGAAAAGTGCTCTTCCATTGTGGCGGTGGGTGGCGGCAGCGCCCTGGATGCGGGCAAGGCTGTCTCGGTGATGGCAACCAATCCCGGCCATATCCGGGACTATGCCGGTCTCGGGCTGGTCCGGAAGGCCGGCGTGCCCTTTATCGCCATCCCGACCACCGCCGGCACCGGCAGTGAAGGCACCATCTGGGCGGTCATTTCGGAGAAGGACCAAGCCGACAAATACGGGGTGGGCAGCCCCCATCTGGTACCCCGGCTTGCCGTTTGCGATCCGGAACTGACGCTGACCCTGCCGCAGCGCGTGACGGCGCTCACCGGCATCGACGCGATGAGCCACGCCATGGAGTCCTATATCAACAAGGCCACCCAGCCGATATCCGAGGCTTTGTCGGAGCAGTCCATGCGTCTGGTCGCGCGGTCCTTGCGCAAGGCGGTCTTTACCGGAGACACGGTTGCCGCGCGGTCCGACATGCTGCTTGCCTCGACGATGGCGGCCATGGCCTTCAACTCCACGCGCCTGGGCATCGCGCATGCGCTTGCCATGCCGCTGGGAGCGCAGGCGAAGATCCCGCATGCCGACGTGATTGCCGTGCTGATGCCGCCCGTCCTGCGGTTCAACATGGTCGCCAATCTGGAGAAGTTCGCGCGCATCGCCGAGATTTTCGGCGTTTCCACGGCAGGCTTGCCGTTGCGCCTGGCGGCCGAGCGCGGTGTCGAGGCGGTCGAACAGCTTATTGCCGACGTCGCGCCGCCGGCGAAACTGAGCGATTGGGGTGTCGAGGACAGGCATCTGCCCGCCTATGCCGAGGCGGGAATGCAGACCGGCAACATTCCCGTCAATCCGCGGACCCCTTGCGCCGAGGATTTGGTGGCGATCATGAGGGACTGCCTGTGACACGCACCGCCGACCGGTCCGAGGCCGCTCCATTGCCGCTCTGTCCGCCAGCGCTCCTGACGGATCATTGCACGGCGTTGCTGGCGGCACGCGGTCTGCCGGCGATGGAGGCCGAGACCGTCGCACAATCGCTGGTTCACGCCAATTTGCGCGGGGTGGATTCGCATGGCGTGACGCGGATGCCGATCTATATCGACAGGCTGGAACGGGGCATCGTCAATCCCAGGCCCGACATCGGCATCGTGCATGATCGCGGAGCCACGCTCTCGATCGACGGCGACAATGGCATGGGCGCCGTGGTGGCCAGTCGCGCCCTCGACCTGGCGCTCGCCCGCGTCGAAGCCCATGGCAGCGTGACCATCGGTATTCACAACAGCAATCACTACGGTTCAGGTGCCTATTATGCCGAAAAGGCAGTGCAACGCGATACGGTGGCCTTTCTGTACTCGAACGCCCCGCCCACCATGGCGCCTTGGGGCGGTGTCGATCCCTATCTGGGCACCAATCCCTATACGTTCGCCGCGCCGGCGGGCGACTTCCCGCCCGTCATTCTCGACATGGCGACCAGCGTCGTGGCCAGGGGCAAGATCATCATGGCCGCCAACTCCGGCGAACCGATCCCGCCCGGCTGGGCGATCGACAAGGAAGGCATTGAGACGCGCGACGCACAGGCGGCACTCGCGGGCAGCGTGCTGCCCTTCGGCGGCGCCAAAGGCTACGGAATAGCAATGATGATCGACGTGATGGCGGGCATCATGACGGGCGCGGCCTTTGGCCCCCGCATCGGCGATCTCTACAAGACGCTGGACGCACCGCAGAATGTCGGTGTGTTCATGCATCTGGTGCATGCCGGCGCGTTCCAGCCCGTTGAAGCGTTCAAGCAGCGTGTTGATGCAATGATCAGTCAAATCAAGGCGAACCGGCCGGCGCGCGACGTTGAGGAGGTGATGGTCCCCGGTGAGATCGAAGCGCGGATGGCCAAGCGGCGTGCCCGCGAGGGGATTCCGCTTCCGGTCGATCTGGTGGATCAGCTCGACCGTCTCGCATCGGGCGATATGCCATCGCTGTGCCGCGCCCTCGGCGTCGACAGCCACCGAACGGAGGAACCCCGACAATGAACAGTATTCGCCTGCACGACCCGGCGCCTCGAATCGAGGCAGCCTTGATCGCCCGATCCCGCGTGCTGCCCACGCCGGCCCTTTCCGATGGCATGGAGCGTCACCAGGGCGCATCGGGGATTTTGCCCGTGGCAGGTTGTCTGGATGCCTTGAACGGTCAGTCTATGACGGGCACGGCGCTGACGGTTCGCACCAGGCCCGGCGACAACCTGGCGGTGCACAAGGCGCTGGATCTGGCGCAGGCGGGCGACGTTCTCGTCATCGACGCTCGGGGCGAGACGCAGAACGCGATCCTTGGCGAGTTGATGTGCCGCTATGCCGTCACGCGCTCGGTCGCCGGGATTGTGGTCGATGGCGCGATCCGCGATTCAGCGGCGCTGTCCCGCGGCATTCTCCCCGTTTTTGCCCGTGGTATTTCGCACCTGGGGCCGTACAAGAGCGGACCTGGCGAGGTGTACGGGCCGGTGCAGGTCGGCGGCATGACCGTTCACGACGGCGATCTGGTTGTCGGGGATGCCGACGGTGTTGTGGTCGTCCCGCGCGCCCGTGCTGAGGCTGCTCTCAAGGCCGCCGAGGCGATCGTCGCCAAGGAAGACGGTCAGGCCCGGGCAATCGCCAGCGGCACATGGGACCGCAGCTGGATCGACCTGACTGCCAACATCACTCGTGCGGGCGATGGCCAACCCTAGGCGCCGCCGATCGATCCGTTCGGATATGCAGGGATACGCAACCCGCGTGCATCAAAGGGGCTACAGCCATGCCACCCGGTAAACCGCGCATCGTTTTTCTGGATCGCGCTACTATTTCGGTGCCTGTGAAGGCCCCGGCCTGGCCGCATGAGTGGGAGAATTTCGATGCCACCGGGCCGGCCGAGGTAGCGGATCGCATTGCCGATGCCGAGGTCGTGATCGTCAACAAGGTGGAATTGAGGCGCGAGACCATCGAGCGGGCCAGCCGGCTCAGCCTCGTGCTGATCGCGGCCACCGGCACGGATAATGTCGATACGGCCGCTTTGGACGAGCGGAACATCGTCTGGCACAATGTCGTCGGTTACGGTGCCACATCGGTAACCGAGCATGTGATGGCGCTGATCCTGACGCTCCGGCGCAACATCATCGCTTACCGCCAGGCCGTCCTGGGCGGGCGCTGGCAGCAGGCGGGTGAATTCTGCTTTCACGATTTTCCGGTCGCCGAGCTTGAGGGGGCGACGCTGGCGATCATCGGTGGCGGCGCGATCGGTCAACGGGTTGGACAACTTACCCGGGCATTCGGAATGCGCATCGTCCTTGCCGAGCGGAAGGGCCGGCCCGCCCGGCCCGGGCGGACAGCTTTCGAAGACGCATTGGCCAATGCCGATGTGATCAGCCTGCACTGTCCTCTCACCGACGAGACACGTCATCTTCTCGATGATGCGGCTTTCTGCGCAATGAATATGCGGCCCTTCATCATCAACACAGCCCGCGGGGCGCTGATTGACACGGCGGCCCTGGTCCGCGCTCTGGACACCGGGCGCATTGGAGGCGCCGGGCTCGACGTGCTGGAAGCCGAACCCGCTTTACCCGATGACCCGATCATGGCGGTGACGGATCGGCCCAATGTTGTGGTCACACCGCATATCGCCTGGGCCGGCCAGCATGCGCAGAACGTCGTCGCCCGGACACTGCGCGCGCGCCTTGATGCCTGGTGGGCACGGAGGGGCTGATCGTCCAAAAGCCGGGCATGGGTACGCGAGCACATTCATGTGACCGGAACAAAGAAGTGCCGACGCCGGAAACCATGCATTTGCAGGACAGCCGGAGACTGGTTTATCGGACTCAAAACTCATTTGCTCTGATATTGACTTCCCATATTGGCATAACAGGTTTCTGTTAAAAGTGTTTACCTGTGGCCCATGGATCGGAGATTTTTAATCTGTATTTCTTTTGAAAGAAGCAATTAGCATTTTTTCGGCGTAGCGACTGGTATGATAGGTTTTACTCTGCTATCTCAATATCTGTCTACGTCAGCCCGCAAATGAGGAGATGGTCTGATCGTGTTTCCTACCGACCATGAACAGAGTTTTGCCTTCCCGCCCCTGCCGGTCGATATCAGGTTCGGCCTTGGCTCAACCGCCCAACTGCCCGAACTGGTGGATGCGCTTGGGGGCGGCAAGGTTCTTGTCGTGACCGATCCGGGCGTCGTGCAGGCTGGTCTGGTCGATCGCGTGACCCAACCCGTCGCCGCGGCAGGGATCGCGTGCGGCGTCTTCGATCAGGTGCGCCCCGATTCCGGCTCGGACCTGATCATGACCGGTGCATCGCTTGCCCGGGATGGGCAGTTCGATGTGATCATCGGTATTGGCGGCGGCAGTTCGCTCGACAGTGCCAAGGCGATTGCCGCAATGGCCACCAACGAAGGCTCCATCTTGGACTATATCGGCCTCGACAAGCTTCTCAAGGACCCCTTGCCGTCGATCTGCATTCCCACCACATCGGGAACCGGCAGCGAGATGAGCATCTGGTCGGTTCTGACAGACGAT
>NZ_CFHWAF010000056.1:10458-27618 GCF_984452065.1 Hoeflea sp.
CAAGGTGTCGGCCGGCGGCGCAAGGTTCATGGCCAAAGTGGCCCTTTGCGACCCCGATCTGACGGTGAAACTTCCCGCTTCGGTCACTGCCGCGACTGGCATGGACGCCCTCGGACATGCCGTGGAGTGCTTCGTCAATCGGGCCTGCCAGCCAATATCGGGCGCCCTTGCACTCCAGAGCATTGCGCTGATCGGAAAGAACCTGCGGACAGCGGTAGCCGACGGCAGCAGCAGACCCGCCCGCTACAACATGATGCTGGCCAGCGTCCTTGCGGGCATGGCCATGAACCCGACCCGTTTGGGCCTCGCACACGCGCTCGCCATGCCGCTCGGCAGCGGCAACATTAAAATCCCGCATGGCACGATTATCGCGATCACGCTACCAACCGTCATGGCGTTCAACGCCGAAGCCGCACCCGAGCGTTACGCGGCCGTCGCGCGGGCCTTGGGCGCGCGTGTGGACGGCTTGTCCGAGCGTGAAGCGGCACGAGCGAGCGTCCAGGCCGTACGGGAGCTTAAGGACGACATCGGAATTCCTTCAGGTCTGGCTGCATGCGGCCTTGAGGAAGCCATGGTTGAACCGGTCGTCGAAGAAGCGATGAAAAGCGGCAATGTGGCCGTCAATCCGCGCAAGACGCAAGCGCATGATCTGGCGCAGATCCTGCGCAACGCCATGTAACTCCAGGACCGACTCAAGGATTTCTTCGATGTTCAACAACTATATCAACGGTGAGTGGCGGGCGCCGTCCACCGGCCGGTACGCTGCCAATATCAATCCGGCCCAACCCCAAAGCGTGCTGGGCGAATTTGCCGATTCGGCCGCGGCCGACGTCGACCTTGCGGTCGCCGCGGCGAAAGAGGCTTTTACCGGTTTCAGGGTTGCGCCGCCGTCACAGCGTGCCGGCCTGCTCAACCGCCTGGCCGTCCTGATGGAGCGCGATCGTGATCAGCTTGCGCAAATCATCGTCAAGGAAATGGGCAAGGTTCTCGCCGAAGCACGCGGCGAGGTGGCGCGGGCCGTGGCCGAGTGCCGTTTCATGGCAAGCGAAGCGCAACGCGCCGTATCGAGCGGTTATCCATCCGAACGCCCTGGTGTCGACATCTCCGCCCGGCAGGTTCCACTGGGTCCGGTTGCGCTGATCTCGCCCTGGAACTTTCCCGTTGTGACACCCATTCGCAAACTGGCCCCTGCCATCGCCTATGGCTGCAGCGTCGTCATGAAGCCGGCGTCGATCACCCCTTGGTCATCCGTCAAGCTGACCGAGTTGATCGACGAGGCCGGCTTTCCCACCGGTGTCGTCAATCTTGTGATGGGCGGCGGAAGGTCCGTTGGTCAGGCATTGGCAGGACATCCCGACATTGCCGGCGTGTCGTTCACCGGTTCGACCGAAACCGGTACCGGTATCTACGAGGCGGCGGCAAAACGCATCGCCAGGGTTCAGCTTGAACTGGGGGGCAAGAACCCCGCCATCGTCATGGGCTGCGGCGATCTCAAGGGCGCGGCGCGCGAGATTGTCAGTGCCGCTTTCCAGGCCGCCGGGCAGCGTTGCACGGCCCTCAGCCGTGTCATCGTGCTGGAAAGTCAGGCCGATGCCCTGGTTGAAGAACTGGCCGCGGCAACCCGCGCCATGAAGGTTGCGGAAGGTTTCGCCGCCGCCGCCCAGATCGGCCCCCTGGTCAGCCGCGAACAATTTGACCGTGTTGCGCGCTATATGGAGATCGGTCGATCCGATAACGCCAGGCTGATCGTCGATGGCAGGCCGATGGTCAAGGATCCGCAGGTCGACGGATATTTCCATGGGCCGGCGCTTTTCGACCGCGTCGACCGCGATTCTCCGCTGGCCGTCGACGAGATTTTCGGCCCCGTCCTGCCGGTGCTGCGGGTGACGGATGCAGCCGAAGCTCTCACGATCGCCAACAGCTCCACCTATGGCCTTGCAGCATCGGTGTTCACCGGTGAACCAGGCCTGGCCGACTTTTTCGTCCGCGAACTCGAATGCGGCATGGTGCATGTCAATCACGGTACCGCAAGCCAGCCGCATGTGCCCTTTGGCGGCGTGAAGAACTCAGGCGAGGGTGCCTATTCAATCGGTCCGTCTGCAAGAAGCTTCTACACTGCTACCAAGGTCGTCTATTGGCTTGAACCGATGGGGGGCTGAGTTACAATCCAAGCGCATTCGTCATGCGCTCAGGCGCGTTTGCCAAAACTCCCAGGCAAGGGTGAGGTGCTTTTCCATGGCGCGTTCAGCCGCATCGGGATCGCGCATGGCGATGCCTTCGAAAATCTCCACATGGCCGACATGCGAGGCGTGATCGCGCTCCAATGGCCGGTCAAGTTGCCTCCATCGCTCGATTATCCATGCGTCCAAGGCGCGATGGACGGAGACGAACACCGCGTTATCGGGAATCTTGAACAACACGCGATGGAAAGCGATGTCCGCCAGTTCGTAGCGGTCGCGGTCCCCGAGGGCCGCCTCGCTATCTTCCAGCGCCTGTTTGAGCGCCCGCATGTCTCCAGCTCCGCTGTGGAGCGCCGCATGTCGCGCCAGAGCCTTTTCAAGGAACAGTCTTGCGAAGAACAGATCGTGCAGCGCGCCGGGATCGCCCAACAAGCTTTGTACGGCCAGTGTCGAGTTGGACAGGATCGCGTCCGCGTCCGGCTCGCGCACCTCAGCCCGGCGGCCATTGTGCAACGAGACAAGGCCATTGTTTTGAAGCACCAGAAGCGCTTCCCTGACCGCCGGCCTGCCCACATCGAACATTTGCATGAGCGCGCGCTCCGACGGTAGCCGGTCGCCGATTTTGAACGTGCCGCTGCGGATCATCCCGGTCAGCTTGTCCGAGACAATCTCATAGAGCTTTTTGTCGCTATCGTTTGCCGAAGAACTCATGGTTTGATTGGGTCCCGACCATCATCATCCGCTTTTTCAAGCGCAGGTTCAATTTCGCGTTCGGCAAGGACCGAACGGACCCCGTCCTTGACGGCCTGGCGGAACAGCGGCAGCGCCGGGTTGAGATTGTCGCGCCGCCAGGCGAGAGCGATTTCCACCGGTTGGATCGGTTGCGCCACGCGAATGAAGCATACTCTTGGCATCAACAGTTTCTGCGCGGCATCGGGCATCAGCGCTATGCCAAGTCCCGCGCCCACCAGCCCCAACACAGTGTGGATCTGAATCGCTTCCTGGGCCACGCGAGGGACGAAGCCCGCCTCTTCGCAAGACTGCATGATGCGCTCATGAAACAGAGGGCTTTGGCGCCTTTCGAACATGATGAACTGCTCATGCGCCAACGCGCGCAAGTTCACTATCGGCTGATCAGCCAGCCTGTGTTGCCGGGGCACAGCAAGCACAAAACCCTCCTTCATCACGCTTTCGAAAGACAGGCTTCTGTCCTCGACCGGTGGTCGTAGCAGGCCGATATCGACATCACCCCGGCCGATCGCGCGTTTCTGGTCGATTACCGTCATCTCCTGCAATTCAAGACGGATGCCCGGATGATGCGTTGCAAAGATATCAAGGGCGGTCGGCGTGAGATTGTAAGTCGATGAATGGATGAACGCGACCCGCAGGCTGCCGGTCTGGCCGTCCGCTATCCTATTGGCTTCCGCAACCGCCTGACTCACGTTGTCGAGGATTTGCTCGGCTCGTTCCAGAAAGGCCTGACCGGGCATCGTCAACGCCACGGATCTTTGGGTACGCGCCAACAGGGTGGTGCCGACTTCTTCTTCAAGTTTTCGAATCTGCCGGCTCAAAGCTGGCTGCGCGATGTGAAGTCGTCTTGCAGCCCGGCCGAAATGCAACTCGTCAGCGACAGCGCAGAAGTAACGCAGGTGGCGAAGCTCGATCATATTCATACCTATAAGGTATCAAAGCAGGCCTAACAATATATTGGACGACCAATTCCAGGCAGCCTAAGAAGGGACCCTGACAAAATATTCCCGCCATCATGCGGGTCTGAGGGAGGGCGTCAATGGGCATCGGATTTCGCGTGGTTCGGGACCGCCCCCGGCCCGAAGCCGCCATCGTGGAAGCTTTCGCGGCCATCCCGGTTGCCAATATCAGTGACAATATGCATCGGGTGTTTGCAGCCGGGCCGGATATTCGTCCCCTTGGTCCGTCCATGCGGTTGGCTGGGGTCGCACTCACGGTCCGGACGCGGCCGGGCGATAATCTCATGTTGCACAAAGCCATCGAAATAGCCGAACCGGGTGATGTTATCGTGGTCGAAGCCGGTGGCGACACCACCAATGCCCTGGCCGGCGAAATCATGATGCGCCTCGCCGAGAAGCGCCAATTGGCCGGTTGGGTGATTGACGGTGCGATCCGTGACTTCGATGCCCTGTCCAGGGGTATGCCGATCTTCGCCCGTGGCGTCACCCATCGCGGCCCCTACAAAGACGGTCCGGGCGAGATCAACGTGCCGATCAGTCTCGCTGGTATGCCCGTCGCGCCTGGCGACATCGTCGTCGGCGATTGTGATGGTGTGCTGGCGATTCCTCTGAGTGAGGCACCTGGCCTATTGGCCAAGGCACAGGCACAAAACGCCAAGGAAGAAGAGATGATGCGCCAGATAGAGGAGGGAACCATCGATCGCTCGTGGGTCGATGAAACCTTGGCGGCGCGGGGGTGTGTGCTGGAATGAGCGCGATCGACCCGGACCGGCTTGCTCAATTCTGCGAACACCTGTTCGTAGCTGCCGGTGCGCCAGCCGAAACGGCACAGATTGTGGCGCAATCGCTCGTTTACGCCGATCTGCGTGGCGTCGACTCCCACGGCGTCGTGCGCAGCGAAATCTATCTGGAGCGAATCGCCAGGGGCATGATCGATCCGAAAGCGCAAGTCACGTTGCAGCGCAACGATGGCCCTGTGGTGCTGCTCGATGGCGGCAACGGTTTCGGCGCGTTCGTTGGCGTCAAAGCGCTGGAAGCCTGTATGGAACGCGCCGAGCGGTTCGGTGTATGCGCGCTGGGTGTGCGGCATTCCAATCATTTCGGCACCGGCGCATTCTACGCCGAGCGGGCCGTGGACAGGGGGCTTGCGCTCATTGTCTTGTCCAATGCGTCCCAGACCATGCCTGCGACCGGTGGCGTGAGGCCGTTTTTGGGCACCAATCCCATCGCGCTGGGCTTCCCGACCGACCGGGAGGTTCCATTCATACTGGACATGGCCACGAGCCTGGTGGCGCGCGGCAAGATCATTATGGCGGCCAAGAAAGGGCTCGATATTCCCCGTGGCTGGGCCGTTGATGAGAATGGCACCCCGACGACGGACGCCGAGGCAGCCTTGAGCGGCGCTGTGCTTCCGTTGGGCGGGCCCAAAGGCTCCGGCCTTTCCATGGCCATCGACATTCTGGCCGGCGTGCTGACCGGTGCGGGGTTCGGCCCGTCGGTGCACAACATGTACGAGGACTGGAACCGGCCGCAGAATGTGGGCCATTTCTTCATCGCCATTGATATCGGGCGCTTTCTTGGACCGGCCCGGTTTCGTGAACGCATCGGCGAATATATCGATCTGTTGAAGTCGGAACCGCGCGCGGACGGCGTGGCGGAAATTCTCTACGCGGGCGAAACCGAGTACCGCCTGGCCAAACAAAGGCGCGCGGAAGGGCTGACGCTAGCTGAACAGCTCAAAGCCGATCTGATGCGCTTGGGCGCGCACCACGGCGTGCCATGGCCGGAAGGCGCCATGGTTTAGCTGGCGAGAGTACATTCGGATCATGCATGTGCATGGAAAACGGTCCGGACGGAGCGGACCGAAACAGCGGAGGAAGACTATGCAAAGCAAAACCATGAAGCGAAACCTGGCGTCGGTCGCTGTCGCCGTAACAGCGGGGTTGGGATTCACCGCGGCGGTCTATGCCGAGACCACGCTGCGCCTCGGGCATGTTTGGCCGCCGACCGAAATTCATGCCCAGGCAGTCGAACGGTTCGCCGAGGATGTTGCGCAGGCAACCGGCGGCGAGGTCACGGTTGAGATCTTCGCAGGAAGCTCGCTCGGCTCAGACCGCGAAATTCTGGAGGGGCTTCGCCTCGGCACGGCCGATATCTGGCTGGGCGGCGCCGGCGTGCTGTCGTCGGCCTCCGATACGGCGCGGATCTTCACCGTCCCCTTCATGTTCGACGATCTCGACCATTTCCAGGTCGTGTACAACGGTGATGTCGGCCAGGGTATCACGGATGCCATCGAGTCAGAGAGCGGCTATCGGGTGGTATCCTACTGGATGCGCGGACCGCGCTGGCTGACGACGCAAAAGCGTGTCGAAACGCCCGAAGATCTTGCCGGGATGAAGATTCGCGTGCCGGATAGCCCGGTGTTTGTGCGCTCGTGGGGGCAACTGGGCGCGGCTCCGACACCAATGAACTTCGGCGAAGTCTTCACGGCCTTGCAGCAGGGTGTCATCGACGGGCAGGAAAACCCGCTGTCGCTCATCTACACAGCCCAGTTTCCCGAGGTCGTCCACTTTCTGGGGCAGACCGAGCATGTGATGGAACCGATCACCATGGTCGTCACCTCACAGCGCTTCGGGCAGCTTTCCGACGAACACCAGAAAGCCGTCATGGAGGCTGCCAACGGTACCGCGAAAGCATTTGTGGCCGAGCAGATATTGACCGGGGAGACCGATTTCCTGCAGAAGCTTCAGGATGCCGGCATGACGTTGGTCGCGGTGGACAAGGAGGCCTTCCGCGCCGAGCTTGAAGGCTTTGTCGACGACAATTTCCCGGAGCTGTTGCCTGTCCATGAGCAAATCCGCGCCGCCGCGCAGTGAGAAGTCCGCAGCCGACAATTGGACCGGGCACCTTCGTGCCCGATTCCGTTCGATTGACTCGATTCTGGCCAGTGTCGACCGGCTGAACAAAGTTCTGCTTTGGGTGCTTTGCGGTTTGCTGGCCGGCATGGCGACATTGGGGCTCGCCCAGGTCATTGCGCGCTACTTTCTGGGCTCACCGCTGACATGGTCCGAAGAAGTCGTGCGCTTTGCGCTAATCTGGCTGCCGTTTCTCGGTGTCGGCATTATGGTGCGCAAGGGCCAACTCATTGCCGTGGAATTCGTGGTCAATATCCTGCCTGGAGGCTTGGCCGAAGCCCTGCGTATTTCGGTTCTGGTCCTGTCGGGTGTTTTCTGGCTGCTTCTGGCGGTTTACGGCTTCATCGTCCTGGAAATGGTGCATGGTTTGCGCGCGGGCGCAACCGAAGTGCCAATGTGGATCGTTTATTCGGTGATTCCGTTCGGCGCCAGCCTTGCCCTGATCAACACGGTTGCCGCTTTGCTCGATCCGCCCGAAACCGTTCTGGCGGAGGATAACTGATGGGTCCTTTAACGTTCGGCGTGATGCTGCTCGCGCTCTTCGCGCTCAGCGTTCCGGTCGTCATCGCCCTCGGCCTGACATCGATGGGTTATATGTTCAACGCCGGCATACCGCTCCAGGCGGCCGTGCAGCGCATGTTTGCCGGTCTCGATTCCTTTCCGCTTGCGGCTATCCCTTTGTTCATCCTGTCCGGCGCGCTCATGGAGGCGTCGGGCATCTCAAACCGTCTGATCGATTTCGCCCAGTCGCTTGTGGGCCGGTTTGCCGGCGGGCTAGGACTCGTCACGGTGATTTCCGCGATGTTCTTCGCGGCAATTTCCGGTTCCAGTGCCGCAACCACGGCCGCGATCGGTTCAATCCTTATTCCCGCAATGGCCAAGCGTGGCTACCAGCGGCGCTTCGCAGCCTCCACACAGGCCGCATCCGGCGAACTGGGCGTGATCATTCCGCCGTCGATCCCCATGATCATCTACGCGCTGACCGCGGGCGTTCCGGTCTCCATCGGCGATTTGTTCATAGCCGGCGTCATTCCGGGAATTCTGATCGCTGCATCGCTGCTCGCCACCGTTTACGCGATTGCCAAACTGAAGGGTTACGGCGTCATACGGGACGAGACAGGTAATGTGGAACTTCCACGCGTCTGGCCAAGTTTCAAGGCGGCGGTCCTTCCGCTTCTCATGCCCTTCATCATTCTTGGCGGCATCTATGGCGGTGTCTTTACCCCAACCGAGGCGGCGGTTGTCGCCGTCTTCTACGCCCTGTTCCTAGGCGTTTTCGTGTTCCGTACGCTCAGTTTTTCCCACATCGGTTTGGCATTGGCCGCGTCGGTCAGATCCTCGATCATCATTTTGCTGATCATCAGCGCGGCGAGCGCGTTCGGCTGGGTTCTGACGGCGAACCGCATACCCGACACGGTCGCTTCGGCTTTCATCGCCGCATCGGAAAACCCTGTCTACTTTCTGTTGATGATCAACCTGCTGCTTCTCCTTGTGGGTATGTTCCTCGAGACCGGTGCGGCCATCATCATCCTGGCGCCGATCCTGACACCGGTGGCGGTGCAGTACGGTATCGACCCGGTGCATTTCGGCGTGGTCATGATCGTCAATCTCGCCGTCGGCATGACGACGCCGCCAGTCGGCGTGAACCTCTTTATCGCCTGTCAGGTCGCCGGCTTGCGCATCGAGCAGATCATCAAAAGCATGTTGCCCTTTTATCTGGTGTTGTTGCTCAACATAGCACTCATCACCTATTTGCCTGGCCTATCCACCTTTCTCCCGCAGATGTTTCGATAGGCGTTCGAACCGGACATCGTTCATCTCACGGAACGGAGAGGCCGGCCGTTGCTCTTGATGCCGTTCCTGACGCCGATGCTCTGCATCACGCTGCGCGACGCGCCGAGCCGGGTCAGCGTTGCCTTTCTCCGGTCGAAACGCAAGCGGGATGCGCCCGATTTCAAGGCGAAGGCCATCCTGAAAACCTTGAAGGGTCAAGAGACCGTATCGGCTAGCACGCCGGTTCGAGGCAGGCTGCGGTTTGTGAGGGCCCCGGAAGGAGCCCTCGACCGGGTGAGGGCGCTTCACATGCAGTCGGCGACATACTCGTAACGTTCCGCCTTCTCGGGTTCGTCGCTGGTGATGGTCACGATTTCCGTCAGGGTGACCTCGGGCAGCGATTCGCCGGCTATCAGTCGGGCGGCCAGTTGCATGGCGACCTGGCCCTGTTGTTTCGGATTCTGGGCGATCAAAGCCTGCAGTTCGCCATTTTTCAGGGCGCTGACCTGAGCGCTCGAGGCGTCGTAGGCAACCATCTTGACGCGCCCGGTCGCATCCGCCTGACGGAGACCGGTGATTGCCCCGATAGCGCCTTGGTCGTTGGTGGCAAAGATGCCGGCAAGGTCGGGATGCGCTGAAATGGTCGAGGTGACGATCTCGGCTGCCCGCTGGGGATCATTTCGCTGATATTGAGCGCCGAGATATTCGATGCCCGGATGGTTTTCGAGTTCGGCCTCGAAGCCTGCCGTCCGCGCATCCTGTGCGAGCGAGCCTGGCGGCTGGGTGATGACCAGAACTTTGCCTTCGCCGTCCAGCAATTTGGAAAGCGCCTGGGCTGCCATTGCTCCGCCAGCTTCGTTGTCGGTGAGGATCTGCGTTTCCAGGAACGAGGTGTCGGCGATGGTCTGGTCGACCGTCATCACCTTGGTGCCGCGTTCGGCAAGCTCGCGCATCGGGGGCGCAAGCGCCTGCATATCTGTCGGAACGATCACGGCAACGTCGGGCGAAGCGGCCGTGACCGCGTTGACGACGGGAATCTGGACATCGGCAGCAAACAGATCAGGCGCGCTGACGTTGAGGGTGAGGCCGAGTTCGTCGGCTTTTTCCATCGCCCCGCATTGTAGCGCCTGGTAGAAAGGGCTCCCCTTGGTACCCAGGACCAGCGCCACCGAGTCGTCGTTTTGAGCCTGGGCCGGCATGGTCAGGACGAGGACGCCCAGCAGTTTTGCGGCCATAAAGAGTCTTGGTTTCATCTTCTTCTCCCTTGGTTGAAGTCCAAAATCGATCTGACGTGACGGCCTTGCCCTAGCTGCGATTTCTGAGCTGCCGCTTGAACTGATCGATCCATACGGCCGCGATCAGGACCGCGCCCATCGCCACGGTCTGCCAAAACGGCGGTATGCCCATGATCACGAAACCGTTGAGCAGGATTATCGGGATAAAGACGCCGACCACGGTGCCGAAAACGCTGCCCTTGCCGCCAAAAAGGCTGGTTCCGCCCAGAACGACGGCCGATATGGTGGTCAGGTTGGCCATCACGTGGCCATTGATCGTCGTCGTCCCGAAGCGGGCATTGGCCATGACCGCCGCCAGTCCGGCCATCATGCCGCACACCGTGTAGACAGCCACCAAGCGGCGGTGGACGCCGATGCCGCTGCGGCGGCTGGCTTCCTCGTTGGAGCCAACGGCGTAGACATGCAGGCCGAAGCGGGTCAGATGCAGAACGATGCCGGCCACGATCACGATGGCCGCCGCAATCAGAACGAGCGCCGGTATTCCGAAAAGTTCACCCGAACCAATGTGCGTTACCATGCGCTCCGGCATCGCCCGCACGTCGACACCGCCGGTGATGATCTGGGCGAATCCGAGGGCCATGCCCATCGTTCCCAGTGTGACGATGAGTGCCGGGATACGCGCGTAAGCGACCAGAACCCCGTTCAGCGCACCCCAGGCCGCACCGGAGGCCAGCGCCGTCAGCGCTCCGATGGCAACGATACCCCACCCGGCATCGGTCGTTCCGAATGTGGTGCCCGGCGCGCCCGAAAGAAACAGCATCACCTTCGCCGACACCACCGAGGCAAACACAAGGACCGAGCCGACCGAAAGATCGATGCCCGCGGTGATGATGACATAGGTCTGCCCGACGGCCAGCACCATGAAGATGGCGGAGTTGATCGCCAGTTGCTGAATGTTATAGACCGACCCGAACTGCTCGGGCCGCAGCGCATAGAAGGCAGCCACCATGACAAGGAGCAAAAGGAAGATCCAGCCGGTCGCCAGCACGTTCAACAACCGTTCTTCGAGGCCGATCCTGTCCTGATACACGAGGTTTGTCGATTGCCGGCTCACGCAGCCTTCTCCCTTGGTTTGCCGCTGGTCATTGCCCGCACGAGATCGTCGACGTCCACCTCGTCGGCACTGACATCGGCGACCTGCTCGCCCAGCCGCAGCACTTCGATCCGGTCCGCGACCTCGAGAACTTGGGGCATGTTGTGACTGACAAGCACGACCGATGTTCCATTATCCCGAATGCGGCGGACGAGATCGAGAACGCGCTGGGTCTGGACGACACCGAGCGCGGCGGTCGGTTCATCAAGGATCACGATCCTTTCGGCCCACATGGCCGCGCGGGCTATTGCCACCGACTGGCGTTGCCCGCCTGAAAGAGTGTCAATAGCCACCCGTGCCGATTTGAGCTGGACGCCGAGCTTTTCGAGCTGCTCCTGTGCAAGCCGACGCATCTTGCGCCGGTTCAGGAAACCGGCCGCTCCTAGCACTCCGGGCATGGCGATCTCGCGGCCTAGGAACAGGTTTTCCGCCGGAGTGAGATCCGGTGCCAGCGCCAGATCCTGATAGACCGTGGCAATTCCGGCGGCCTGGGCGTCGAGCGGCGAATGGAAGGTGATCGGCCGGCCGTCGATCAGAAGCTCTCCGCCGGTCGGCCGACCGGCACCGGACAGGATTTTCACAAGCGTCGACTTGCCCGCACCATTGTCGCCGATAAGGGCGCACACTTCGTTCGGCATGACCCGGAAGTCGGTATCCTTGAGCGCCTGTACGTGGCCGAAGTTTCGGCTGATACCTCGCGCTTCGAGCAGAGGTTGCCTCACCGGCCCGCACCCTGCTTGGCCAGTCCCAGATTGTTGGCAAAGGCGAAGAACTCGTTGTAGCGCTCGGCACAAAGCCCGTCCCAGTGAGCGAATGCAGCCTGGCTGTCAGGGAACACCCAGATTTCGACATCCTGGAAGTCGTGCTGGCCCCTTATGTGGTATGAGCCTTGGCGCAAGGCGCCACCAGCTTCGCTTCGGCCGCGCACGCTCGCCCAGCTTTCCGCAAGCCGGACCTGCTCGTCTTTGCCCAGCGCATACCAGTGGGGGCGCGGCCGGCTGTAATGGATCCAGACGCATTCAGGCATTTGAGGTGCTCCCGAGCAGAGACGCCTGGCGCGAAAAAGCTCTTGGTTCGATGAGGTCCTTGAGCGGCCGCGAACGGCCGACAATGTGACGGGAAGTGGTGAACTTGAAGTCCGCGACGCTCTCATGACCCGCGATTGCACGGCCCGCCATTTCCGGGCCTTCAATCTCCCACGCGCCGATGTGATGCCAGTGGTGAGACAGGTCGAGACGGTGTCGGCCGGCAATGTTTGCGCCCAGTTCGAGATCGCCCTGGAAAGCGCTGTCGCATTCCTCGTCATAAAGGGCACGCTCCAGCGCGCTTGCCCGGCACCAGTCGTCGTTCCATTCCCACAGCGCGATGAAACCCCACCGATAATCGGCCGGCGCCCCCGAACCGGGCACCGGAGCGAATTCGCGAGGCCCGATGAGCCATTCGGTTCGGAACAACCTGGCCCAGCCGGCCTGCTCGATCCGAACCGTACCCGCGAGCGCGGCATCCATGTCCGGCGCCTCGAAGATACCGGCAATGTCATGGTCATGGGCAAAGCCGGTTTCCAGGACGTGTGCCTGCGGATCGGCGTCGCGGTCAAAAATACGACGCAGGGACAGGAGCCACCCCTCTTCGTCGAGCGCCTGGAACATCGCGACGATTCGGTCCCGATGCTCTTGCGTGTATACACCGTCGAAGACGTCCTGGCGAACGGCAGTAAACGCCACGATGGCCCGTCGTGCGCCGCCGTCGATCCGCTGCGAAGAAAAGATGTCGGTATCTCCGCTCAGGTTGGACATGGCACACGAACCTCGCTGACGGCCTGCATCAGCCGCTCGACCCTGCCGGGGTCGACAGGGTTCCACCAGAGCCCGTCAACCTTGAGCCACTGTCCGACGATTGCGCCGTCGGCGGTTCCAAGCAGTGACGGGACCTGATCCGGTGACAGGCCCGAACCGACGATGACCGGCAGGTTCGTTCCTGCCTGCACATTGTCGACCTCCGACCTTGTGGTCGGCGAACCGGTGCGCGTGCCGGTTGCGATGAGCACGTCGGCATCGAACCATTCTGCGTCCGTTGCCTGCTCAGGGATCGATCGGTCGGCCGTAATGGCGTGGGCGCCGAATTTGACGTGTACATCAGCGAAGATCGCCACATCGCGCGCGTCGATGGCCGCCCGGTAGCGCATTGCCCTGGCCGCCGAGCCGTTGATCAGGCCCTCATTGGCGACATAGGCATTCACCCACTGGTTGACCCGCACCCAGCGGGCTCCGACCGCTTTGGCCACCGCAAGTCCGGGAATCGCGCCATTGGCGACACAGGTAATTCCAATGGGCAGATCGACCGCTCCCCTGATCTCCATGCAGGCGGCCGTCAAGGCCGCCACCGTTTCCGGGCCGATGTCTTCCGGGCGGCAAAATGGCAGATCGCTGGCGTTTTCGACGATGATGCCGTCGACGCCACCGTTTGCCAGCGTCCGCGCATCCGCGACGGCGGCCGAAAAAATGTCGCGCATGGCTTCGCCTTCATAGCGCGGCGCGCCGGGCAGGGGCTTGAGGTGGATGACGCCGATTATCGGCTTGGGTTTCTCGAAACAGGCCGTCAGCGTGTTTGCCTTGGGCGGAATCACTTGCGGTTTGGGATTCATTCTGCTGGTTCTTGTTTTTGGCTTGTTGGAAGATCTGCCAGGCGAGGCAGGCCGGCTTGCGGCCCGAGCGCCATGCAGGCGCAGGCGGCCGCATTGACGGCCCGGGGGAGCGCGTGAGCGATCGACTCGCCACGCCAGAGGCCGGCGAGCAACCAGCCGGCAAGACAATCACCCGCGCCGGTTGTATCAACGATGGGATCTCTGAGCGGTACGGCGATGCGAGCGGTCGCCTCGCGTCCATAGGCCTGGGCGCCGTTTGCGCCCATTGTCCGCACGACCGTCTGCACGCCCATGTCGAGCAGGCGCGATACCGCGTCATCGCCGATGACCATGGCGGCCCTGTCATTGACGAAAACGATCCGCGTGTCGCGCAGCAGTCCGGCCAGAGCCTTTAGACCATCGGACAATGTCGCCGGCTCCAGATCGATGGACCAACTCGCCCCGTGATCCCGCGCGCGGCCAATCACGTCGGCCGCAGCGGTCCCGTAGATGGCGGTATGCACATGGCGGACATCGTCAAAGCCTGTGCGCTCAACCTCTTCGGCATCCGGATAAAGGGAAACACCGGGGTGCAGCAGGAGCCGCTTCTCTCCAAGGGGGTCGATCAGAGACACAACACGGCAAAGGGATCCCACCCGCTGCCTGGCGTCGACCTCCAGGCCGCTTTCATCTGCAAATGCCTCAAGGACGCGCTCCGAGGCGATATCGTTCCCGGTCTGGCAGAGCAGTACAGCCCGACCGCCGGCACGGGCAAATGCGACTGCCGTGTTGGTTGCGACCCCGCCGGGCTGTTCGGTGATTTCCTCGCAATGGATTTTTTCGTCAGGTTCCGGAAGCCTCGCCGTCCGGACACTCAGATCCAGACTGACATCGCCTACGAAGAGGTGGCGACCCTTTGAGGTTCCGTTAAGCATCCTTAAATGTAATAACGTTATTTCGTTTATGTCAATATCACAGTATGCCATCGGTGGATATTTTTTATATGATTGATTTAAAAGAAATAATATAGTTCAAGGTAAGCGAAGCGGCAAAAGCCGCTTGTCTCGAGAGGAGCTTGGAGCTAAGAGCTGTCCGGACAGGCATGGCAAGGTTGCCGCATTCAATTGGCGGGTTTGAAATGGCATGGGAAGACGCAACTCTCGATGGTGATCGCGCACCGCTATGGCTCCAGATCGCCGACCTTTTGCGCAGCGAGATCGCAAATGGCCGGTTCGTCCCCGGTGACGTGCTGCCGTCCGAATCTGACCTGACCCGCACCTTCAAGATCAGCCGAACGACGGCGCGGTCGGCATTGAACAAGCTGACGCAGGAAGGACTGATCAAGCGCCGGTCCGGGGTCGGATCCGTCGTGCTCGATGGCAAAGTCGACCGGCCGGTAAGCCAATTGCGCGGTTTCTCCGAGGACATGAAGCGACACGGGCTTGCCGCTTCCTTCCATCTTATCCAGTCGGGCTTCAGCCCCGTTACCGACGAGGCGGCGCACGCTTTGGGGCTGGCGGCGGGGGACAAGCCCTTTTTGTCCGAACGGACTCTGTTTGCAAATGAGCGGTTGATCGGTCATTCGGTTTCTTGGGTTCGGCCCGATATTTTCGGCCGAGGCGGCCCTCCGACGGCGGATCAACTGACCGGCGGGTCTCTTTATGCGTGGCTTTCCGAGAACCTGGGCATCAATATTGTCGGCGGCGTCGAGTTCATCGAAGCGCAGATGGTCAAGCCGGAGATGGCCAGGACGCTTGAGTTGGACGTGCACGATGCCGTGCTGATCGCCAAGCGCGTGGCGCGCTGCGCACGCGGCCTTCCGATCGAATTCGCTGTGGTCACCTATCGTGCCGATCGCTACCGGGTCCGGATCGACCTTTGACGCCCGGCGGACTGGCGATCGAATAGCCGATGGCAGGCCGAAACCGGGAAACGACCGGATGCTCGATTGCCGCGCGCCTGGACCAAAGACAGAGGTCTATATCAGAAAAAAAGCTGCCTTCGGATCTTCATGCGGTCTTGCTTATCACGGCGGAACCCGGCGTGGCGGCGACATGCCGGCGGTCCGGTATTTCGGAAGGGAAAACGGCCGACGCCCGGAAAACGCACTCCTATACCACCGGCCAGCGTCAGCCCGAAAAAAAATTCCACGATCGGTCTGCGTGTCGCGACGGCGATGCCTCCTTCGGGCGCGGCGGCTCGGCTATGTTGCCGGAGAAGGCCCGAGGGCACATCGGCCCCGGCATGTCCATGGCACATCATCGGAAGGATCAAGCATATGAATCGCCTTAACCTCTTGATCGCGGCGCTCGCCGCCTCCGCAGTCCCGGCGCTTGCGCTGGACGCAGGCCCCCTTGTGAGCGCCGAATGGGTGATGGAGCACGCCGGCAACGATGATCTTGTGATTGTCGACATTCGCGCCAATGTCGAAAACACCGATCTTGGCGACAACCCCCATATCGCCGGGGCGGTGACCGCGCCTTACAGCACAGCGGGCTGGCGCACCGAGATTGACGGCGTACCCGGAAAAATCCCGGCGATCGAGGATATCACCGCCCTGATCGAGAGCCTGGGCATCGACAATGACGACCATGTCGTGATCGTGCCCTGGGGTACCGATTCGACCGAGTTCGGCTCGGCAACCCGCGTTTACTGGACCTTCCGCTATCTGGGCCATGACGACGTTTCGATCCTCGATGGCGGCTGGCGCCAGTATGATGCGGTCGGGGGCGCGCGCGTCGCTGAACCGATCACCGTCGAGGCTTCCGAATTCGAGGTCACACTAAACGAAGCTGTCCTTGCCACCACGCAAGATGTCCTGGCCGCGCTCGACGACGGCACCAAGCTCGTCGACGGTCGTCCGGTCGACCAGTTCCGCGGCGAGACCAAAAGCCCGGTCGCGGCCACGCCCGGCACCATTCCCGGCTCGGTGAACCTGCCGCATTCGGCGTTCTATTCGAGCGAGTTCGCCGTTTTTGCGCAGCCCGAAACGGTGGAAGCACTGGTCGCCTCGGTGGGTCTTGGCGCGGATGAAGCCAACATCACCTTCTGCAACACGGGCCACTGGGCTTCCGTTGCCTGGTTCGGTCTGAGCGAGGTGCTCGGCAACGAACAGTCGGCCATGTATGACGGCTCCATGTCCGAATGGACGCAGGACCCGTCCCGCCCGCTCGATCCGCCGCGCACGATGCAGTAAGCGTGTGCGACACCAATCGGCCGGCGCGCGGCTTCCGCCACGCGCCGGTTGGATCGTATAGGAACCTGTCCGCAAAGGGTCGGCATCATGGTGCAGAACGTTGAAACGCCATCGGCATCGGGTTTGTTTCTGCCTGATGTCACCATTGATCGCAGTCCCGCGACAGTGGCGACCGCGTTTCTCATTGCCGGCTTTGCAGCGATCTGGCTGCTGGTGGATCTACGGCAGGCGACGCTTTTCCTGATCGGCGGCGGCCTTGGCGCTGCCCTTTATCACGGCTCCTTTGGTTTCACGGGTGCCTGGCGGCGCATGGTGGTCGAGCGGCGCGGACGCGGCATGCGGGCGCAAATGCTGATGATCGGACTGGCGGGACTGG